>NZ_JAOWGQ010000047.1:0-79006 GCF_030333085.1 Citrobacter sp. Cpa228
GGTGATGCTGCCAACTTACTGATTTAGTGTATGATGGTGTTTTTGAGGTGCTCCAGTGGCTTCTGTTTCTATCAGCTGTCCCTCCTGTTCAGCTACTGACGGGGTGGTGCGTAACGGCAAAAGCACTGCCGGACATCAGCGCTATCTCTGCTCTCACTGCCGTAAAACATGGCAACTGCAGTTCACTTACACCGCTTCTCAACCCGGTACGCACCAGAAAATCATTGATATGGCCATGAATGGTGTTGGATGCCGGGCAACCGCCCGCATTATGGGCGTTGGCCTCAACACGATTTTACGTCACTTAAAAAACTCAGGCCGCAGTCGGTAACCTCGCGCATACAGCCGGGCAGTGACGTCATCGTCTGCGCGGAAATGGACGAACAGTGGGGCTATGTCGGGGCTAAATCGCGCCAGCGCTGGCTGTTTTACGCGTATGACAGGCTCCGGAAGACGGTTGTTGCGCACGTATTCGGTGAACGCACTATGGCGACGCTGGGGCGTCTTATGAGCCTGCTGTCACCCTTTGACGTGGTGATATGGATGACGGATGGCTGGCCGCTGTATGAATCCCGCCTGAAGGGAAAGCTGCACGTAATCAGCAAGCGATATACGCAGCGAATTGAGCGGCATAACCTGAATCTGAGGCAGCACCTGGCACGGCTGGGACGGAAGTCGCTGTCGTTCTCAAAATCGGTGGAGCTGCATGACAAAGTCATCGGGCATTATCTGAACATAAAACACTATCAATAAGTTGGAGTCATTACCAGAGTCTACTATCAGTACGAATGTCCATAACCAGGAACGACCAGCTAAAAGCTAACACTCATGTGTCGAGCCAAATTTAACCTTATGTATTTGCTATATTTTTGGTTATGTTAAGACATCCCCCAGGGAAGAATATGACTGTGCCTCACTTTCGTCTGTCCCTCATTCCTCTGCTCACGGCATTTTACCTGCCCACGTTAGCCCATCAGGCAACGTTGAATAAAGTCAAAGAAGCAGAAAGCCAGCTCACCGCACGCGTTTATGCCGAGCTGGATCTCGCCAGCGGCGCGGTGCTATCACGCGTTGACGCCGGGCAAGGGCAGCTCAACCGTCGCATTAAGTACAGCCTGCATGACCTGGTCGAGTACTCGCCGGTAACGGAAAAACATCTTGCGGACGGCATGACCGTCGGCGAATTATACGATGCCGCCATCACCCTATGCTGAGTAAAGTGGTTTAAATCCAGCAATGTGCCCACATTAAGAAGAGATACTCTAGAATTATTCATTATATCTATGACTACCAATAACTTTTTAGATTTTGTAAAATAATTTGAATTGGATTAATGTGACGTCAAAATCACTGGAGAAAGTCTTATGAAACTCGCCATCTATAGTACAAAACAGTACGACAAGAAGTATCTGCAGCAGGTTAACGAGGCTTTTGGTTTTGAACTTGAATTCTTTGACTTTCTGTTGACGGAAAAAACAGCGAAAACCGCCCACGGCTGTGAAGCCGTGTGCATTTTCGTCAACGACGATGGCAGCCGCCCCGTTCTGGAAGAGCTGAAAAAGCACGGTGTGAAATACATCGCGCTGCGCTGCGCCGGGTTCAATAACGTCGATCTGGATGCTGCGAAAGAGTTGGGCTTGCAGGTCGTACGTGTTCCTGCCTATTCACCTGAAGCCGTCGCCGAACATGCAATCGGTATGATGATGACGCTGAACCGCCGTATCCATCGTGCTTATCAGCGTACTCGTGACGCCAACTTCTCACTTGAAGGTCTGACGGGTTTCACTATGTACGGCAAAACTGCCGGGGTGATTGGTACCGGTAAAATCGGTATTGCCGCACTGCGGATCCTGAAAGGGTTTGGTATGCGCCTGCTGGCGTTTGATCCGTATCCCAGCGCCGCCGCCCTTGAGTTAGGGGTTGAATATGTCGATCTTAAAACGCTGTTTGCGGAGTCCGATGTTATCTCCCTGCACTGTCCATTAACGCCGGAGAATTATCATCTGCTCAATCACGAGGCCTTTGAGCAAATGAAAAATGGCGTGATGGTTATCAACACCAGCCGCGGGGCGTTGATCGATTCACAAGCCGCTATCGATGCGCTGAAAAACCAGAAAATTGGGTCTCTGGGTATGGACGTGTATGAAAATGAACGCGACCTGTTCTTTGAAGATAAGTCCAATGACGTGATTCAGGATGATGTGTTCCGTCGCCTGTCGGCCTGTCATAACGTGCTGTTCACCGGGCATCAGGCATTCCTGACTGCCGAAGCGTTGACCAGCATTTCTGAAACAACCTTGCAGAATCTGGCTCAAATCGCCAAAGGCGAAGCCTGCCCGAACACCCTCTTCTAATCATTCCGCTCCCCTGCCTCCGGGGGAGCATTTTCAGATAATCTCCGATGATAAATTTGGCTATATCATTATCATCATGAATGCAATCCCGCCACGAACGTAGAGAAAGTTAATGAAGAAAATTGTCACGCTGATTGCGCTCAGCATGCTTATGGCTGGCTGTGTGAGCAATGGAAAAATTTCCGTCAATCGCGAACAGTTACAGCACCACCGTTTTGTTTTACAGAGCGTCAATGGCAAGCCGGTAACCGTCGCCAACAACCCACCTGAATTAAGTTTCGGTGAAAATATGACGGTGTCGGGAAAAATGTGTAATCAGTTCCATGGTCAGGGCAAGCTGTCCGACGGTGAATTAAAAGTGAAAGACATGGCAATGACGCGCATGATGTGCGCCGATCCACAGCTTAACACGCTCGACGGTATCGTCAGCGAGATGTTTAAGCAAGGCGCACAGGTTGATCTGACTGCTGACCAGCTAACACTGGCTACGGCAGAACAAACGCTGACGTTTAAACTGGCAGATTTAATGTAGGAAAAGCAGTGGCTCAATAATTCCCACAGCTTCCGGCGGCAAGTGACTGCTCACTACAGCGTTTGCCGTTAGGTAATGCACACATGCCGATGGCAGAACCATCCAGTTGACGGGCAACGGATAGCGAACCGCCAATCATGGCACAGTTGGCTTCTCCGGAGCTGGACATTGCGGCCTTCATGCCCGGTGCAACGTGTGCGGCCGTTGCCTGCTGAACAGGTTCACTGCTGCAAGCCGATAATAATAACGCGGCACACCCTACCCAAAACGCTGCGCGCATCTTACTCCCCTCTGAATATTAACCAAACGACACAGCCATAAATAATAGGCAGCGGAAGCACTGCCGTCGAGAGGCAAAATGCGCATTTATGCGTGCTGTTTACATTTTCTGGCAATTTTTTGGCTACTCCTTTGATCAAACCATTCATTCTGATTATTCCCAGGACACAAAAGCGAAAATCTGTCTTTAGCGCTTTTGCTAAAATAGAAAGATAATTACAGGATTCGCTGCGGTTACGTGGGTCCCTCTTTTTGCGCAATGTAAGGGTGTCAGTATGATCACAATTGACGGTAATGGTGCGGTTGCTTCGGTCGCATTTCGTACCAGCGAAGTTATCGCCATCTACCCGATTACGCCCAGTTCGACGATGGCTGAACAGGCAGATGCCTGGGCCGGGAACGGGCTTAAAAACGTCTGGGGAGATACCCCTCGCGTCGTAGAAATGCAGTCAGAAAGCGGCGCAATCGCGACCGTTCACGGCGCATTACAGACTGGTGCGCTCTCTACGTCGTTTACCTCATCGCAGGGTCTGTTGCTAATGATCCCAACGCTGTACAAACTGGCCGGTCAGTTGACGCCATTTGTGCTACACGTTGCCGCGCGTACCATTGCTACTCATGCGCTGTCTATCTTCGGTGACCATTCCGACGTAATGGCAGTGCGCCAGACGGGGTGCGCGATGCTGTGTGCCAGCAGCGTGCAGGAAGCACAGGACTTTGCGCTCATTTCACAAATGGCCACCCTAAAAAGTCGGGTTCCGTTTATTCATTTCTTTGATGGTTTCCGCACATCGCATGAAATCAATAAAATTGTGCCGCTGGCCGATGACACGATCCTCAGCCTGATGCCGCAAGCTGAAATTGATGCGCATCGTGCCCGCGCGCTGAACCCTGAACATCCCGTTATTCGCGGGACGTCTGCCAACCCGGACACTTACTTCCAGTCACGCGAAGCAACAAACCCTTGGTACAACGCGGTTTACGAAAACGTCGAACAGGCGATGAACGATTTCGCCACGGCGACAGGTCGTCAGTACAAACCATTTGAGTATTACGGTCATCCGCAGGCGGAACGTGTCATCATCTTGATGGGTTCTGCGATTGGTACCTGCGAAGAAGTCGTCGAAGAGTTACTTGCTCGTGGAGAGAAAGTTGGCGTCCTGAAAGTTCGGCTGTTCCGCCCCTTCTCCGCCAGACATTTACTGCAGGCATTACCAGAAACGGCGCGTAGCGTTGCCGTTCTGGATCGCACCAAAGAGCCTGGCGCCCAGGCAGAACCGCTGTATCTGGATGTAATGACCGCGTTGGCAGAAGCCTTTAACTGCGGCGAGCGGGAAACTCTACCGCGCGTGATTGGCGGACGTTATGGACTTTCTTCCAAAGAGTTTGGACCGGACTGCGTTATGGCGGTCTTTAATGAGCTGAGTAGCGCTAAGCCGAAACCTCGCTTTACGGTCGGTATCTATGATGATGTCACCAACCTGTCACTACCGCTGCCGGAAAACACCCTGCCCGGTACCGCGAAGCTCGAAGCGCTGTTCTACGGTCTGGGCAGTGACGGTAGCGTGTCGGCCACCAAAAACAATATCAAGATTATCGGTAACTCGACGCCGTGGTATGCGCAAGGTTATTTCGTTTATGACTCGAAAAAAGCAGGCGGTCTGACGGTTTCTCACCTGCGCGTCAGCGAGCAACCTATTCGCTCTGCTTATCTGGTGTCACAAGCCGATTTTGTTGGCTGTCACCAGCTGCAATTTATCGATAAGTATCAGATGGCAGAGCGCCTGAAACCGGGCGGCATCTTCCTGCTTAATACGCCGTACAACGTGGATGAAGTCTGGACTCGCCTGCCACAGGAAGTTCAGGCCGTACTGAATCAGAAGAAAGCCCGTTTCTATGTGATTAATGCTGCCAAAATCGCGCGTGAGTGCGGTCTGGCAGCCCGTATTAACACCGTCATGCAAATGGCGTTCTTCCATCTGACGCAAATCTTACCTGGTGACAGCGCCCTGATTGAACTGCAGGGGGCGATTGCCAAAAGCTATAGCAGTAAAGGTCAGGATCTGGTTGAACGTAACTGGCAGGCGCTGGCCCTGGCGCGTGAGTCCGTCGCCGAAGTGGCGCTGCAGCCGGTTGATCCACACAGCGCCAACCGTCCGCCGGTCGTTTCTGATGCCGCGCCTGATTTCGTGAAAACCGTCACCGCGGCAATGCTTGCCGGTCTGGGGGATGCCCTCCCCGTTTCAGCGCTGCCGCCAGACGGCACCTGGCCGATGGGCACCACGCGCTGGGAAAAACGCAATATCGCCGAAGAGATCCCCATCTGGAAAGAAGAGCTGTGTACCCAGTGTAACCACTGTGTTGCCGCCTGCCCGCACTCGGCTATCCGCGCTAAAGTGGTTTCACCAGAAGCGATGGAAAACGCCCCTGCCAGCCTGCATTCGTTGGATGTGAAATCACGCGATATGCGCGGTCAGAAGTACGTACTGCAGGTTGCACCTGAAGATTGCACCGGCTGTAATCTGTGCGTCGAAGTGTGCCCGGCGAAAGACAGGCAAAATCCTGAGATCAAGGCTATCAATATGATGTCTCGCCTTGAACATGTTGAAGAAGAGAAAGTGAATTATGACTTCTTCCTCAATCTGCCGGAGATCGATCGCAGCAAGCTGGAACGCATTGATATTCGTACCTCGCAGTTGATAACGCCGCTGTTTGAATATTCCGGCGCTTGCTCCGGTTGTGGTGAAACGCCGTATATCAAACTGCTTACGCAGCTGTACGGAGACCGCATGCTGATCGCCAATGCCACCGGCTGTTCATCGATTTATGGCGGTAACCTGCCCTCAACACCGTATACCACCGACGCCAACGGTCGTGGGCCCGCGTGGGCGAACTCACTGTTTGAAGATAACGCCGAGTTTGGCCTGGGCTTCCGTCTGACGGTAGATCAGCACCGTGTGCGCGTTATGCGTTTACTGGAACAGTTTGCCGATAACATTCCGGTTGAACTGAATGACGCCCTGCACGCTGAAGCGACGCCAGAGGTGCGCCGTGAGCAAGTTGCCGCGCTGCGCCAGCACCTGAAAGATGTCGACGGCGCACAGCAGCTGTTAACCGATGCCGACGCGCTGGTCGAAAAATCCATCTGGCTGATTGGCGGCGATGGCTGGGCTTACGATATTGGTTTTGGCGGCCTGGATCACGTCCTTAGCCTGACCGAGAACGTCAATATTCTGGTGCTGGATACTCAATGTTACTCCAACACGGGTGGACAAGCGTCGAAAGCCACACCGCTCGGGGCCGTCACCAAATTTGGCGAACACGGTAAGCGCAAGGCGCGTAAAGATCTTGGCGTCAGTATGATGATGTACGGGCACGTGTATGTTGCACAGATCTCTCTGGGCGCACAGTTGAACCAGACGGTGAAAGCGATTCAGGAAGCGGAAGCCTATCCAGGTCCGTCGCTGATTATTGCCTATAGCCCATGTGAGGAGCACGGTTACGATCTCGCGCTAAGCCACGATCAGATGCGCCAGCTCACGGCTACCGGATTCTGGCCGCTGTACCGCTTTGATCCGCGTCGTGCAGATGAAGGTAAATTGCCGCTGGCGCTGGACTCTCGCCCACCGTCAGACGCGCTGGCTGAGACATTGATGAACGAGCAGCGTTTCCGTCGTCTGAACGCACAGCAACCGGAAGTGGCCGAGCAATTGTGGAAGGATGCGACCGCTGATCTGCAAAAACGGTATGACTTCCTGGCCCAACTGGCTGGTAAAGCGGAAAAGAGCAGTACCGAGTAATACGTATCGCTCAGCATTAACCTGGAACCAAAAAAAAGCCCGAACAATTGTTCGGGCTTGTCAATTTATTCGCTGACGAATCAGTATTGCTACCCACCCTCAACAAAAAAATAAAGCGTGACAATAAAGGCATATAACCTGCGCAGAATAGCCCAACACAATTCACTTGTATAATTTTTATTTTATATACTTCCATTTTATATATTCATAGCAATTATCATTATTTCTGTAGAATTATTTATTTAAGGTTTTACTTAAGACGTAACAATTCATATTTATCTCTTTACGGAACTTCTCCTTTAGCATGCTTTTACTCCCTACATGGGTAGTCACAGGTAAATAAAAAAACTAAAGGATTATTTCAATGAACAGAAAAGTACTGGCTCTCGTCATTCCTGCCCTGCTGGCTGCAGGCGCAACTCACGCTGCTGAAGTTTATAATAAAGACGGCAACAAATTAGATCTCTACGGTAAAGTAGACGGTCTGCGTTATTTCTCTGATGACGCGAACAGCGACGGCGATCAGACCTATGTTCGTGGTGGTTTCAAAGGCGAAACTCAGATCAACGATATGCTCACCGGTTATGGTCAGTGGGAATATCAGGTTAATGCCAACACCACTGAAGGTAATCGTAGCAACAACTTTACTCGTCTGGCCTTTGCCGGTCTGAAATTCGGTGACTACGGTTCATTCGACTACGGTCGTAACTACGGCGTACTGTACGACGTAGAAGGCTGGACCGATATGCTGCCAGAGTTCGGCGGCGACTCCTACACTAAAGCTGATAACTTTATGACTGGTCGTGCTAACGGCGTAGCAACCTACCGTAATACTGACTTCTTTGGTCTGGTGAACGGTCTGAACTTTGCACTGCAGTACCAGGGCGCGAACGAACAGTCCAGCAAAGAAAGTGACGCTTTCGATCAGGAAGGCACCGGTAACGGCGGCGACCGCAACGTTCAAAACTCCAACGGTGACGGCTTCGGTATCTCCTCTACCTACGATCTGGGTATGGGCGTAAGCTTCGGTGCGGCGTATACCACTTCTGACCGTACTAACCAGCAGGCTACTGCTGGTGGTACAGTTGCGGGCGGCGATAAAGCTGACGCATGGACTACCGGCCTGAAATACGATGCCAACAACATCTATTTGGCCACTATGTACTCCGAAACCCGTAACATGACTCCATATGGTTCAATGGCTAATAACGATCAGGGTGGTGTTGCTAACAAGACCCAGAACTTTGAAGTGACTGCACAGTATCAATTCGATTTCGGCCTGCGTCCGGCGGTTTCCTTCCTGATGTCTAAAGGCAAGGACCTGACTTACAACGGCAACGCTGGTCAGGATAAAGACTTGGTCAAATATGCTGATATCGGCGCTACCTACTACTTTAACAAAAATATGTCCACCTACGTTGATTACAAAATCAACCTGCTGGACGAAGATGATCAGTTCTACAAAGATACTGGTATTTCTACTGATGACGTAGTTGCAGTAGGTCTGGTTTACCAGTTCTAATCCGTCAGCCCGCTGGCAACAGCGGGCTATCCTTTCTTTGATAACCAATCTGTTTTATCCAGATCGAAATATTATATCTATTGTATTAAAACACGCCTTTGATAGATGATATCTTGCATTAAGACCTGAAGTAGAGGATACCTGCAATGAATCATCATCCTGTAAAATCATCCCGTATTGCATCCGTCGGCTATGACGAATCCTCTCACACGCTGGAAATTCGCTTTCACCAGTTGGCTACCCTGCAATATCAGCATGTCCCTGCGCGTATTTTTCGTGATTTCCTGAGCGTGGTATCTAAAGGACGATTTTACGACGGCGTAATAAGAGGCAAGTTTCCTGAAATCAAAATAAAGTGATGCCAAAATGTGATCTTTGTCATTGTACATAAAGTGCCATTACGCGGTAAGCTTTAGGTGGATACTTAAACAGGAGGTTTTATGAACAGAACGATTCTTGTACCCATCGATATTTCAGACTCAGAATTAACTCAACGCGTTATTGCCCATGTTGAAGCAGAGGCAAAAATTGACGATGCGCAGGTGCATTTTCTGACCGTTATTCCGTCACTGCCCTATTACGCTTCTTTGGGACTGGCCTACTCGGCAGAGTTACCGGCCATGGACGATCTGAAAGCCGAAGCTAAATCTCAACTGGAAGAGATTATCAAGAAGTTCAATATCCCAACGGACAGAGTGCATGTTCACGTTGCTGAAGGTGCACCGAAAGATAAAATCCTGGAGATCGCCAGGAAATTACCTGCAGATATGGTCATTATTGCGTCACACCGACCGGACATCACCACTTATCTGCTGGGCTCTAACGCCGCAGCCGTGGTGCGTCACGCGGAGTGTTCAGTTCTGGTGGTTCGCTAAGCTGTCTGGCCCGCACATCGCTGCGGGCTTTTTGTTTCCCCCTCTTTTACCCCGCGATTCCTGACCTAAATGTGCTGACATTTTTCCCGCTTATCCGTACCATACACGCCACAGTTTTTATATCAGACTTCTTTTGCCGGACTATCCGGCGTGATGCATACTCTTCTGATGCCACACTACGAATTGAGCCTCTATTAAATGTCGCAAAATCAAGATATTAGCAAGAAAGAACAATACAATCTGAACAAATTACAGAAACGCCTGCGTCGTAACGTGGGTGAAGCTATTGCCGATTTCAATATGATCGAAGACGGCGATCGCATTATGGTGTGTCTTTCCGGTGGGAAAGATAGCTACACCATGCTGGAAATACTGCGGAATTTGCAGCAAAGCGCCCCGATCAGTTTCTCTTTGGTCGCCGTAAATTTGGATCAAAAACAACCGGGCTTCCCGGAGCACATCCTGCCGGAGTATCTGGAACAACTTGGTGTTGAGTATAAAATTGTCGAAGAAAATACCTACGGGATCGTCAAAGATAAAATTCCTGAAGGCAAAACGACCTGCTCTCTCTGTTCCCGTCTGCGCCGCGGCATTTTGTACCGCACGGCAACCGAATTAGGCGCCACCAAAATTGCGCTGGGACACCATCGCGACGACATCCTGCAAACACTGTTTTTAAACATGTTCTACGGCGGAAAAATGAAAGGTATGCCGCCGAAGCTGATGAGCGATGATGGGAAGCATATTGTGATCCGTCCGCTGGCCTATTGCCGCGAAAAAGATATCGAGCGCTTCTCTGAAGCGAAAGGTTTCCCGATTATTCCGTGCAACCTGTGTGGTTCTCAGCCTAACCTGCAACGTCAGGTGATCGCTGATATGCTGCGTGACTGGGACAAGCGCTATCCAGGTCGTATTGAAACGATGTTCAGTGCGATGCAGAATGTGGTGCCTTCTCACCTGAGCGATATTAATCTGTTCGATTTTAAAGGCATCAAACACGGCTCAGAAGTGGTAGATGGCGGTGATCTGGCATTCGATCGTGAAGAGATCCCACTGCAACCAGCTGGCTGGCAGCCGGAAGAAGATGAAAACCAGTTAGATGAGTTGCGTCTGAACGTGCTGGAAGTGAAGTAATGTAGAGAATGCCATATCCGGCCTACTGGACAAGGTATTACTTCAGCACCAGTAGGCCTGATAAGCGGAGCGCAATCAGGCACTCCTACGGGCATTTATTTTAATAAACGAACCCGGCAGTTCTTGCCTTTGATCTTACCGTTCTGCAGTTGCTTCCACGCTTTATGTGCCACAGACTGGCGAACGGCCACGTAGACATGCGCCGGATGAACGGCAATCTTGCCGATATCTGCCCCGTCCAGACCAATATCTCCGGTCAACGCCCCTAATACATCACCAGGCCGCATTTTAGCTTTTTTACCGCCATCGATGCACAGCGTCGCCATCTCAGCCTCCAGCGGCAGAATTGAGCCATTACCCGGTGCAGGCAGCCAGTTCAGCTTCAGTTGCAGCATCTCGGACAGAATATTGGCACGTTGCGCTTCTTCCGGCGCACAGAAGCTAATTGCCAGGCCACTGTTACCCGCTCGGGCAGTACGTCCAATACGGTGTACATGAACTTCCGGATCCCATGCCAGCTCAAAGTTAACCACCAGTTCGAGCGATTTAATATCCAGACCACGCGCTGCCACATCGGTGGCCACCAGAACACGAGCACTGCCGTTAGCAAAACGTACCAGCGTCTGGTCGCGATCGCGCTGTTCCAGATTGCCATGCAGTGAAAGTGCGCTTTGCCCCGCCGCATTCAATGCGTCACACACGGCCTGACAGTCTTTTTTGGTGTTGCAAAAAACGACGCATGAAGCCGGCTGATGCTGGCTGAGCAATTTTTGCAGCAGCGGAATTTTACCGTGGCTGGCGGTTTCAAAAAACTGCTGTTCAATCGCCGGTAGCGCATCAACCGTATCAATTTCAATCGCTAATGGATTTTGTTGCACCCGGCCACTGATGGCGGCAATGGCTTCCGGCCAGGTTGCGGAAAACAGCAATGTCTGACGTGACGCTGGCGCAAAGCGGATCACGTCATCAATTGCATCACTAAATCCCATATCCAGCATCCGGTCGGCTTCATCCATTACCAGCGTATTCAACGCATCAAGGGAGACAGTGCCTTTTTGCAGGTGGTCGAGTAAACGTCCCGGCGTGGCAACAATAATATGCGGGGCATGTTGCAGAGAATCACGCTGTGCGCCAAAGGGCTGACCACCGCACAGCGTTAAAATTTTGGTATTTGGCAGAAAACGCGCCAAACGACGCAATTCACCAGCGACCTGGTCAGCCAGTTCGCGGGTTGGGCACAGTACCAGCGACTGAGTCTGAAACAGCGCAGCATCAATGTGTTGTAACAGGCCAAGACCAAACGCGGCCGTTTTGCCACTGCCGGTTTTTGCCTGCACACGAACATCTTTTCCTGCCAGGATCGCCGGCAACGCAGCGGCCTGAACAGGCGTCATTTCAAGATAACCCAGCTCATTAAGATTCTCGAGTTGGGCGGCAGGCAAAACATTCAGGGTTGAAAAAGCGGTCACAATTTAATCTCGCGGTAAAAACTCACATTCAGCAGGCGCGTATCCTCGCAGATCTGCGCCCGTGATGCGACAATTTAATCGGCTCTTCATCCGGTGACGGGTCCGGCATAGGTTGCGGACGAGGTATCGGATCGGGAATCGGAACCGGGTCGGTGGGGACTGTATCGGAATGGGAACGTTGCAACTGCAACGGGGCGAATAAGCAGGTCATATTACCCTCCTGTGAATCAGACTGACCCTTTTAGGGTAGACGCTGGTTTCCTGCAGGCAAAAAAAAGCCGACTAATCTAAGTCGGCGTCGTACGAATCAATTGTGCTATGCAGTAATTCAAAAAAGGAAGTAAGACAATATGGAGCGCAACGCCCATCGCTTGACGTTGCATTCACCTGCGAGAGAGATATTGCCCCGAATAGGTAGATGGTTTATTGACCTCGCTCAAAAACTTCGCCGTTTTCACTCACGAAAGTCGCTAAAAACGTAGTTGTTACAACCATTTACTACGATGCAACCATAAAGTAACACCACCGATCAGGACAACTAACAGAATACAGAATAGTGAAAAACCAAACTGCCAGCCGCCACCGGGAATCCCCCCGAGATTGACGCCAAACAGTCCGGTTAAAAATGTGCTGGGCAGAAAAACCATTGCCATCAACGACATGGTATAGGTTCTTCGCGCCAGAGATTCCTGCATAACCTGAGCAATTTCATCCGCCATAATGCCTGTCCGGGCGATGCACGCGTCGATCTCATCCAGCCCTCTTCCCAACCTGTCGGCGATATCCTGCATCCGACGTCGGTGATCGTCAGTCATCCACGGTAAACGTTCACTCGCCAGGCGCGCATAAGCATCGCGTTGAGGGGCCATATAGCGCCGCATGACTATCAGTTGTTTGCGCAGCAATGCCAGAAAGCCGCGAGGCGGGATCTGCTGGTCCAGCAGGTTGTCTTCCAGATCGATAATTTTGTCATGCAATTGTTCGATAAACTCACTGGCATGATCGGTTAAAGCATCACAAACATCCACAAGCCAGCTACCACAGTCAGACGGTCCCGTCCCTTCCTGCAAGTCACTCACCACATCATCCAGTGCCAGCACTTTACGCTGACGCGTTGAGACAATCAGGCGTTCATCCATATATAAGCGCATGGCGACAAGCTGGTCTGGGCGTTCGTCGGTGCTGCCATTAATACAGCGTAACGTAATCAGCGTCCCTTCTCCGACCCGGCTTACGCGTGGGCGAGTACTTTCTCCCGCCAGTGCATCACGCACATTATTAGGAAGCAGAGGCGTTGTCGCCAGCCATTGCGCGCTATCAGAATGGGTGTAATTAAGATGCAGCCAGCACGGATGTGCACTGTCGATAACATCGTTGTCTTCCAGCGGTTTCACGCCACCGCGACCATCCAGCAGCCAGGCAAACACGGCATCCGGCACATTAACTTCGGTTCCCTTAATGGCTTCCACAGCGCCTCCATAAACATTCAAACTTTTCGTTAGTCTAGTCTTCAGTATATGTTAAGCAATATCGCATTGTCCCATTATGCTGAAATGATTCATAAAAGTGTTCAAAAAAATAAAAAAAGCGCCGACGGATTCGGCGCTGTGGCAAGCAGATGTTGAATCTTAAAATGAAGAACCGTATTTAACCCGTTGGCGTAGTCCGGAGACAGGGGGATCTCGATGCAAGATCGTGGTTGTTTCGACAGGCATATTTTTACTTAAGCGAAATTTATGTGTGCGTGACAGAAGATCATTCACCTGACTTTTCAGGATGCCGGACGAATCAGATAACTCATCGACCATGCTGACATTACTTTGCGTCACGTTTTCCAGTTCGGTCAGAGCCCGGGTAATTCTGGTGATCCCGTTTTCCTGTTCCCGTGTGGTTGTTAATATCTCCGCCATCAGCTGATTTAACTGCCCTGCGCCGCCCACAATATCCTGCATGTTCTTTTCGGCTTCACGTACAACCGCCGCACCCTGCTGGACATTGTGATGCGTTTCATCGATAAGCCGTTTAATACTTTTTGCCGCTTCTGCGCTACGATGTGCCAATATTCTCACTTCACCTGCAACGACAGAAAAACCTTTGCCATGTTCACCAGCCCTCGCCGCCTCAACCGCCGCATTCAATGCCAGAATATTCGTCTGGAATGCAATACCATCTATTAACGCGATAATTTCAGTCATCTGCTGAGCGCAGTCGGTGATCGAGCGCATATTGGTGGCGACCTGCACCATTAAATCGCCCCCCTGGCGAGCAGATTGTGTCGCAATATTGGCCTGGGCGCTCGCCATTTGCGTATTATCTGCATTATTGCGTGTACTAACCGCTATCTCATCCATATTCGTAGCTGTTTGCATTAACGCGCCAGACTGCTGTTCCGTTTTTACTGACAATTCCGCGCTACGCTCCGCGAGCTGTTCAGAAAGCGTCATCACGGTCCGTGAAGAGGATCTGATCTCACTGACTAACGTGGAAATATTACTCGCCAGACTGTTAATTCCCGGAATAAGTCTGCCTGCACAGTTATTACCGAATTCGGGAATACTCATCGCCAGATTCCCTGCGGTCACCTCTTCAATGCTTTTTTTACCGTATTAATCGGTACGACGAGATATTTTGTCATATACCACCATAAATATAATAGTGAAATAGTACAAACCACATCAGTGCCGATAATGACATCAAATCCCGCAGATAATATTACCTCTACGATATTGAGGGCCACTACGGTACATACCAGAAATAAAGTAATAAACGTCCTGACGCTTATATTATTTAACATTTTAATCCTGCCTGCCAAAGAATAACGCGGAGTATTATTTTTTATAGCACCTGCAATGCAGATTGCCATTCCGCGATACCGAAAGTTCCACTTTCAATGAGAGCATGCCGCCTTTTCACTTAAAACACACTATCACACCACCAGTTTACATTAGTCTGGTTGTTTATCCCGCATAAGCTAGCGTTCACGCCAGTTGCCAGACTATTGTCACCCAGTGCACAATGCGAACAAAAATACGCCAAATCATAAATTCGGCAAATGTTTTCATAAGTGAAAATTACATATTCCACCGTTATAGCGGCTCAGGCTAATACTGCTAACAGGAAACTAAGGACGCACCTGGTTTTACCAGGTTAACTGGACAGAATCTGCTAGATTTAACATCACGGTTTTTTATCGATGGGTAGTAAGATGTTGCATGTGTCATGGGACCCTGTACTGATTGGGATTTCCTTTGTTGTCGCATTCATTGCTTCGTTTATTGCCCTCGATAGCGCAGGGAAAGTGGCGATCTCTAGTCGTCGGAAATCGACTTTCTGGCGTTTATCTGGCGGGGCAACGCTGGGGATGGGGATCTGGTCGATGCATTTTATTGGCATGCTGGCCATGAAAATGAGTATGCCGATTAATTATCACTTTTCACTCACGGCATTTTCTTTTTTGATCGCACTCATTTCCGCGACGCTTGCCATCAATATTGCAATATCAGGTCAAACGCTTTCGACCAGGCGGCTTATTGTTGCAACAAGCCTGTTAAGCACCGGTGTTGTGACCATGCACTACGTTGGTATGGTCGCTATCGTTGAACATGTTGCTATCCGCTGGCAGTTCTCACTCATTTTGCTTTCCGTGGTCATTGCCATTATCGCGTCAGGGATCGGCCTGTGGTTGGCTTTTCATTTGCGGCAAAATACCCGACGCGCATTAATAAACCGACTTATTGCCGCTCTGGTAATGGCACTGGCGATTGCCTCAATGCATTACACCGGGATGGGTGCGGCCACCTTCACGCATTTCGGACACACTGCGCATGATGGACTGAGCACGCTGGAACTCTCTATCTGGGTCTGCGCCGTCACGCTGGTGATTCTGGGTATTATGCTGGTCATTTCGATGGTGGATTCTCAGCTACGCACCTCAAGACTGGCCGATAATCTGCATCAACTGAACTGCCAGCTTGAGCACAAGGTCCACTTCGATGCGCTGACCGGCCTTGCCAACCGAACGCAAATAGACGTCTGCTTACAAACCTGCCTGCGTCATTCCAAACTGTATCAACAACACTTCGCCCTGGTCTTTATCGACCTTGATCGATTCAAAATCGTAAACGACACCTGGGGCCATCACATTGGCGATCAGTTGCTTATCTCCAGCACACAACGCATATACAGCTGCCTCGATGACACCATGACGCTGGCGAGGCTGGGCGGTGATGAATTTATCCTGCTGGTGCCAAACAGCAACCGGGAAGCAATTTCGGTGCTGATGACCCGTATTGCCAGCGCCGTCAAAGAACCTTTTACACTGTTTGGACATACCATTCGCGTTTCGTTAAGCGCGGGAAGCAGTCTTTATCCCGAACACGGCTCAACGTTACATGAGCTAAAAGTTAAAGCCGATACTGCGATGTATCATGTCAAACAGGCTGGCAGAAACGGCTGGGCGATTTATACCCCAGAGATGGAGGCTATCGCCGATACGCCGCCAACGTTCTTGCAGGAACTGTCGCAAGCGCTTGAGCGGAATCAATTTGAATTATGGTATCAACCTAAATACACCGCCGGGGATCACTCTCTGACGGGTTTTGAGGCGTTGTTACGCTGGCATCATCCTGAACGCGGCATTCTGCTGCCGGCTGAATTCCTGCCCGCACTTGAAGAAACAGGCCTGATTATTCCTGTCGGCACCTGGGTTCTCCAGCAGGCATGCGGTCAGTTATATCAATGGAAGTCACAAGGCCACACGGAGTGGACCCTTGCCGTTAATCTGTCACCAGCCCAGTTTGAACAACCTGATATTGTCGATATAGTCTGCAACGCTCTGGCGCAATATCAGCTTTCACCAGCACATCTCACGCTGGAACTGACTGAAAGTACGGCACTTAAAAATTTAAAACGCAGCGTAGAAGTCCTGAACGCGTTTGCCGATTTGGGGATCACCGTTTCTATTGATGATTTTGGCACCGGTTATTCAAATATATTGATGCTGAAATCACTTCCGGCGCGAGAATTAAAAATAGACAGAATATTTGTCAAAGATATTAGTGAGAACGACAAAAATACAAAAATCGTGTCTACTATTATAGACATAGCGCACTCTATGAATATGCGCGTTGTGGCGGAGGGTATAGAGACCCAGGAGCAGGAAACGCTGTTAACCCAGATGGGGTGCGGTGTACTACAAGGCTTCCTGTATGCGAAACCCCTGCCAGCACATAAAATCTATGAATTGATACAAACTGAAAACGCCACAAAAGTAAAACCAACGGTACAACCCTTGTCTCACCGACAATCAATAACATTGTGAGATTGCATAATAAAAAAAATTCGCCAATAAACCGGCAACACAGCATATGAAGATAACGGGATTATCGATGAGCATAAACGAGCTACATTCACTGGATTTATTAACCATTCCGGTCTGGATCGTTTCGCCACATACCGAAGAACTGGTGTTCGCCAATACCGTTGCACGGGAACTGATGCAGGCCCCGAGTTTCCCTTCTCTCAGAAAAGGCACATTCTCCACGCACGCACAAAGTGATTTACCTATGTATCTCAGTGATTTGCGCAATCATCATGACATTGTGGAGATCCTCACGGTTTACCGCGAAAGCGAGGAAATCGCGCTGGCCTGTCGTTTGTCCATCAGGACGCTTCAGGATATAGGTGATGTTATCCTCTATGAAGGCATTGAAACACCGACAGCGCAAGGTCTGAAAGCCAGCCGCTCTGCCACCTATCAGCGGAAAAAACAAGGATTCTATGCCCGTTTTTTCCAGACTAACTCAGCACCCATGTTGCTTATTGATCCGTCACGCGACGGATTGATTGTGGATGCAAACCTCAGCGCCCTGAATTTCTATGGCTATGATCATGACGTGATGTGTCAGAAGCATACCTGGGAAATCAATATGCTGGGGCGCCATATATTGCCGGTAATGCATAAAATTGCGCATCTTCCTGGTGGTCATAAGCCCTTACATTTTGTCCACAGACTTGCCGATGGAAGCACCCGTCACGTACAAACCTATGCCGGTCCTATCGAAATCTACGGCAATAAGCTGATGCTGTGCATTGTTCACGATATTACCGAGCAAAAACGTCTGGAACTGGAACTGGAACGCGCCGCCTTGCATGACGCTTTAACCGGGTTACTCAACCGGCGGCATTTTTATCAGATAACTGAGCCAGCGCAGACACACACAACATTGTTAACGCAGGATTACAGTTTGCTGCTAATCGACACCGATCGGTTTAAAAGCATTAACGATCTTTTCGGGCATTTAAAAGGGGATGATGTACTTTGCGCGCTGGCACGTACCCTGGAATCCTGTGCAAGAAAGGACGATCTGGTTTTTCGTTGGGGGGGAGAAGAGTTTGTACTGCTTTTGCCACGAACGTCTTTAGATGCAGCGCTTAATCTCGCTGAAGTAATACGCGCGACGGTAGCCAAGGTGAGCCTCCCTGGCCTTCCCCGCTTTACTGTCAGTATTGGTGTGGCGCGACACGAAGCCAATGAAAGTATTGATGAGTTATTTAAACGCGTGGACGACGCATTGTACAAAGCCAAAAATGAAGGCAGAAACAGAGTGCTGGCTGCCTGATGACTACCCTGTCTAGCGACTACGTTTAGCGTGGCGTTCCCAGTTCTCCTGTTTCGCCTGCGCCGTTTTACGTAACGCCACATAACATGCCCCACTGCCGCCATGATGCGGCAGTGCGGTGCAGAAAGCCTGCACATCATCAAACTCCGTTAACCAACGTGCGACGTAGCTACGAACGATGTTGGCATGGGAGTTATCATCACGCCCTTTACCGTGAATCACCAGGACGTTGCGCAATCCATCCTGCAGCGCCTGTAAAATAAAGCTAAATAGCATCTGGCGGCAGGTTTCAACGGGCTGTCGCACAAGATTAAGGCTTGCTTGTTGCGGATATTTCCCGGTTCGTAGCTTGTCAGTCACGCCATGCTGTAACCCTTCGCGACGAAACTCCAGCGGAACGCTCAGCGGGACGATATCCAGAAAACCTGTCGAGAGAAAATTATCCAGTTGCAGCGTATCAATACGTGCCGGAGCGCGAAGATTACGCGTTGGCTGCCAGTGAACATCGGCGCATCCCTTCAGTGGTTGAACATCCCCCATGGCGTCAAGAAACAGCGATGCATCATCAAGGTTCATGTTTCATCCTCCAGCGATTTTGCGACGGCACTATCATAACCGCGCACTATTATACCGACAACGGTTTACGGTTATTTCCAATAACGCACCGTTCGACATTCCTTTACCTCCATAAGTTAAGATCCGTTTTTGGGGGTATAGATACGACTGTCATTGACATGATAATGTGTAACCCCACCTGTAATGAGAAAAACGGATGCTGAACTTACTTGAAGACATCATTGCAACGCCCCTTGGCCCGCTGTGGGTAATTTGTGATGAGCAATTTCGCCTGCGTGCGGTTGAATGGGATCAACATCGTGATCGTATGGAGCAATTACTGGATATTCATTATCGTTCTGAGGGTTATCAGCGTATTGCTGCCAAAAACCCCGGAGGACTAAGCGATAAGCTGACAGAGTATTTTGCGGGAAATCTCAGCATTATAGATACGCTTGAAACCGCAACAGCGGGAACCCCTTTCCAACGCGAGGTCTGGAAAGCGTTGCGTTCTATACCCTGCGGGCAGGTCATGCATTATGGACAACTGGCTGAGCAGCTGGGGCGCCCCGGAGCCGCCAGAGCCGTTGGCGCGGCTAATGGTTCCAATCCTGTCAGCATCGTCGTCCCATGCCACCGCGTGATTGGACGGAATGGCACAATGACTGGCTATGCGGGTGGCGTGCAGCGAAAAGAGTGGTTATTGCGCCATGAAGGCTATCTGCTACTCTAGAATCCAGGCAATTAATGCCTTATTCATCACACTTCCACACAATACACCCCCAAAAAAAGTACGGTTAATCAGATAGATACAAACATTCAACTCGCTTATGCCTGAATTATTCTCTATTGGGAGTAGCTCAGGCTTACGTGCTCACCAAAAAGATGTTAAAATTGACAAATATCAATTACGGCTTGAGCAGACCTATGATCCCGGAAAAGCGAATTATACGGCGCATTCAGTCTGGCGGTTGTGCTATCCATTGCCAGGATTGCAGCATCAGCCAGCTTTGCATCCCGTTCACACTTAACGAGCATGAGCTTGACCAGCTCGATAACATCATCGAGCGCAAAAAGCCTATCCAAAAGGGGCAGACGCTCTTTAAAGCAGGTGACGAGCTTAAGTCACTCTATGCTATCCGTTCCGGAACGATAAAAAGCTATACCATTACCGAACAAGGCGATGAGCAAATCACCGGTTTCCACTTAGCGGGCGACCTGGTTGGTTTTGACGCGATTGGCAGCGGTCATCACCCAAGCTTTGCCCAGGCGCTGGAAACGTCAATGGTATGCGAAATTCCTTTCGAAACTCTGGATGACCTGTCCGGTAAAATGCCGAACCTGCGTCAGCAGATGATGCGTCTGATGAGTGGCGAAATCAAAGGCGACCAGGACATGATCCTGCTGTTGTCGAAGAAGAATGCTGAAGAGCGCCTGGCGGCCTTTATCTACAATCTGTCCCGCCGTTTTGCCCAGCGAGGCTTCTCTCCGCGCGAATTCCGTCTGACAATGACCCGTGGCGATATCGGTAATTACCTCGGTCTGACGGTTGAAACCATTAGCCGCCTGCTGGGTCGCTTCCAGAAAAGCGGTATGCTGGCGGTGAAAGGTAAATATATCACTATTGAGAATAGCGACGCGCTGGCTGTCCTTGCTGGCCACACACGTAACGTTGCGTAGCCTTCTCAGTTAACCTTCTGTCAAATTGCTAAATTACCCCAATTTAATGGTTTGGCAGAAGGCGCTTGTGCTCTGATTTAATTAAAATATAAACACTGTAAGTGTCCTCAATATAAATATCCCCATCATTAATGCTGTCACAATAACTACGGTTAAACACTCTTTCCTGCCTGGTTGCATAAAAAACCGCTGAATGCGATAAGATCGGCAGGGTTTACGGACGCAAAATAAGGTGCGATAAATGCCAGCATGACGCATCCTGGCGATGATTTAAGAACCGCCATCGATAGAACACGCAACAGTTCGCCGCTATGAATTAGCCTTTTCTATTTTAGGTGAGCATCTTTATCACTCCGGGCATCCCACCAGTTTTCATCACTGGTTGCCACTGGCTCGCGAAAGCGTACAGCCGTTCGACGAATCAGCCTTAGCGGCAGGGTTCAAATTGCCGGGCAGTTGAAACGTCCACGCGCCCAAACCTTTTCCGCCTGGCGCGCAAGCACAATAGAAACAACGGAAAATGGTTTAGATTGAGCGTGATGTGGGGAAAAGCTGGAGATTTCCCCAGTTTATTGATCTGGCAAGAGGTTCTCCCCTGTTTCAATCCACATTATTGGGTTACTCTTTTAAATACAAACTGCAGTGACAGTTGTAAGGAGACCCTGTATGGCTATGTATCAAAACATGCTGGTAGTCATCGATCCAAACCAGGACGATCAACCAGCATTACGGCGAGCTGTTTATTTGCATCAACGGATTGGTGGCAAAATTAAAGCCTTTTTGCCGATCTATGACTTTTCCTACGAGATGACTACCCTGCTGTCGCCGGACGAGCGTACGGCAATGCGTCAGGGGGTCATCAGCCAGCGAACAGCATGGATACGTGAACAAGCGAAATACTATATCGAAGCAGGGATCCCGCTTGATATTAAAGTGGTCTGGCACAACCGTCCCTTCGAAGCAATCATCCAGGAAGTAATCAGCGCTAAGCATGACCTGGTGCTCAAAATGGCACACCAGCACGATCGCCTTGAAGCCGTGATTTTCACACCAACCGACTGGCATTTATTGCGTAAATGTCCAAGCCCGGTGTGGATGGTCAAAGATCAGCCGTGGCCGGAAGGTGGTAAAGCGCTGGTGGCGGTGAACCTCGCCAGTGAAGAGGCATATCACAATGCACTCAACGAAAAACTGGTCAAGGAAACGTTGCAGCTCGCAGAACAGGTTAACCATACCGAAGTACACCTGGTCGGCGCCTATCCTGTAACGCCTATCAACATTGCGATTGAGCTACCTGAATTTGATCCCAGCGTGTACAACGACGCCATCCGTGGACAACATCTGCTGGCCATGAAGGCATTACGCCAGAAATTCAGTATTGATGAAAAAGTTACCCACGTTGAAAAAGGATTGCCTGAAGAGGTCATCCCGGATTTAGCTGAGCATTTACAGGCGGGGATCGTGGTACTCGGCACCGTTGGGCGCACCGGCATATCAGCTGCGTTTCTGGGGAATACCGCAGAACAGGTTATCGACCATCTGCGTTGCGATCTGCTGGTTATCAAACCGGATCAGTACCAGACCCCGGTTGAACTGGACGACGAAGAAGACGATTAATCCTGCAGCAAAATGCCGGATGGCGATGTCATCCGGCATGATATGTACTTAGTACTTCTCCTCGCCTCCGAGGAAATAGATACCGAGCGGAATAGCCAGCAAAATAGTAAAAACCATACTGTAGACGCAAATCATTGCGGATTGAATGGCATACATCGAGGCTGTCCAGTCGGAAAGCGGAATGTCATACTGTTCAATGACGCCACCAATCGTCGCGCGCGTCACAACCGATGCCGCAATAATAAATACCCCAAGCAGACATAACAGAAACTTCCGTCCCTTCGCTGTCTTCAGCTTAGCCATGATCATAATATCGTCCTTTTGCAGATGAAAACCGTGTTACTTTGTAGCAACAATACCATGACATCAACTTACTGTCTGCTACATACGCCACACTCAAACTTGACATGCGCACTATTCGCCTGAAAATAACGCTGATTGTATTATTCCTCTCTCCTTTTGATGAATGATCTGACAACCTGAACTGGGTAAAATATCCGCTGATGAAGGATGTCAGATGATATTTAACTAACACGGAGTGACCTGGGAGAATCATGATCGCTGAACTGTTTATAAATAATGCGTTTAATTTAACGGTAATTCTCAGCAGCTGTGCAGCGTTAGTCCTGATGAGCGTCTGGTTTCATCGTAGTGAAAAACACTGCAAAGGACTCATATTCCACGCAGCACAGTTTTTTGTTTATGCCATTATCATTGGTACGTTTGGCACGATTGCGAATAACGTCATCGATAATTATAAGCTGAAATTTATCTCCCCAGGCGTGGTCGACTTTATCTGCACCTCGTTGATAGCGTTGATCCTGACGATAAAACTCTTTCTGGTCATCAATCAGTTTGAAAAAACGCAGATTAACAAGGGCAGAGATATCACCAGCGCGAGGATCATGTCACGCATCATTAAGATTACGATCGTCGTCGCCATCATCTTGCTGTACGGTGAGCATTTCGGCATGAGCCTGTCAGGGCTGTTAACGTTCGGCGGCATCGGCGGTATCGCTGTCGGTATGGCAGGTAAAGATATCCTGAGCAATTTTTTCTCTGGCATTATGCTCTACTTCGACAGACCGTTTAGCATCGGTGACTGGATCCGCTCTCCGGACCGAAATATCGAAGGTACGGTAACGGAAATCGGCTGGAGAATGACCAAAATAAACACCTTCGACCACCGTCCGTTATATGTGCCGAACTCAATTTTCTCTTCCATCAGTGTAGAAAACCCGGGGCGGATGAGTAATCGACGAATCAAAACGGTGATCGGGTTACGTTATGAAGATGCTGATAAAATTGGCACAGTTGTCGAGTCGGTCAGAAAAATGTTGCAAAGTCATCCTGGAATAGATCAAAAACAAACCCTGCTGGTCTATTTTAATGAGTTTGCCGATTCATCGCTGAATATCATGGTGTATTGCTTCACGAAAACCACCGTGTGGCAGGAGTGGCTTGCTGTACAACAAGATGTGTACTTGAAAATTATTACAATAGTTCAGGATAACGGTGCTGACTTTGCGTTCCCCAGTCAGACGTTGTATATGGATAATGCCGAGGTACAACCTTCTGCCCACTAACCAAAATCAAGACGCGGATATCCGCGTCTTTTTTGCATTTACTTCAGTGACGCGATATCAATGACAAAGCGGTATTTCACGTCGCTTTTCAACATCCGTTGCCACGCGGTATTAATATCCTGAATATTGATAACCTCAACATCTCCTGAGTTTCCGCAATCCCCCCAATCACCGAACCCGCAACGGCTCTTTTACCGAGGATCAGCGGAACCGTGTTCAGGAACGGATCCAACGGCCCCAGATGCCCCACCAGCACCAACGTTCCGCTAAGCACCAGCGTTGGAATATAGAGGTTCAGATCATACACGTATGGAACAGTATCAATAATCAGGTCAAACTGATTCGCCGCGGCTTTCATCTGTTCGCTGTCTGTTGAAAGCACAACATGACTGGCCCCATTCGTCTGGCATCAGCTTCTTTGCCTGGCGACCGCGTGAATAACGTAACATCAGCCCCCAATGCTTGAGCGAGCTTGATCGCCATGTGTCCCAGACCACCCAACCCAACAACAGCGACTTTACTCCCCTGTCCAACCTGCCAGTGACGCAACGGCGACCATGTGGTGATACCGGCGCACAACAACGGTGTAGCACCACGTAAGTCGATTCCTTCCGGCACCTTCACGACGAACTTCCCGGTCACGACAATCTTGTCAGAATAACCGCCGAAAGTAGGCAGGCCATCATGACAGTCAGTATCGTTATACGTAAGGGTGCTCCCCTCTTCGCAGTATTGCTCAAGACCCTGCTCGCAGGCGCTACAGTGCTGGCATGAATCATGCCATACACCCCACGCAGGCAAGATCGCCGACCGCGAATTTTGTTTCCGATTTCCCAACATGCACCACGCGGCCTATTATTTCGTGGCCGGGAACCATCGGATACGTAGCGCCGCCCCAGCCATTGTAGGCACTATGGATGTCGGAGTGACACACCCTACTGAATAATATTTCAATGACGACATCATCTTCACGTGGATCCCGACGAACACTACGTATTACGCTACAATCTCGATTAAATTACCGTCTGGGTCCTGAATGACGGCCTCGTAATACCCGTCACCGGTGGTTCGTGGTCCGGAGACCAGGATGCCCTGTTCTTTTGCGCGTATCGCCAGAGCATCAACATGCCCCGCGCCACCAACAGAGAGAGCAAGATGCACCCACCCTGAAGTATTATTGTCAGGTACAGGGTGGGTCAGTCCCGGTTTGGTCATTAACTCAATCGCAATGTTCTCACCAATGTTGACGAAATAAGATTCAAACCCGGGGTTGGTTTTGCTGCAGTATTTATCGTTTATTACACCATCAAAAAATGACACCCAGAACCGGGCTTGTCGCTCAAGATCCTGGGTCCATAAAGCCATGTGTGCAATTTTCATCGCGATCCTCTTATCGTTTTATTCTGAACGGTACGCCCCCGTTAAGGGATATTGACATCGTGCATTATAATGCACGATCATGCACATTATTGCTCGATGTTTATTTTTATGGAGTTCTCATGCTCGATTACGCTGCGTTCCCGGATCAGCGCCAGGCGCTTATCTATCAGATCCTGCAGGAAAACGGCAGAGTGATCTGTACTGAACTGGCCGCCCGTTTGGGGGTGTCAGAACATACGATCCGCCGCGATTTACATGAGTTGTGTAAAGAAGGTGTTTGCAAGAAAGTCTATGGCGGGGCTGTTATTTCACTACCTGAGTCAGCTGACATCGCAGCACGCAAGAATATTAATACTGCGAAAAAGAGCAGCATCGCGCAAAGATGCGCCCGATTAGTGAAATCCGGGAGCTGTATTTTTATCGATACAGGAACAACCAACCTGGCAATGGCTGAAGCCCTTCCCGCTGAGCTGGCATTGACCGTCGTGACAAATTCACCTGATATTGCCGCCGTACTGCTGAAAAAACCGCTATTCGAGGTCATCATGCTAGGTGGGCCAGTGCAGCGATCGTCCGGTGGATGCGTAGGTCCGACAGCCATTGCCCAGGTACAGGATATTTTATTTGATCAAGGTTTTATTGGTGGTTGTGCGATGGCACCGGAGTCAGGATTAACCGGGTTTGATTACGCCGATTGTGAGTTTAAACAAGCGGTAATTAAGCAGTGTAACGAAACTATCGTCGCACTGACGGCGGATAAGATCCCTGCCGTCGCACGTTATGTTGTCACCGCCAGCAGTAACATCGATGTCATTGTCGTGGAGGAAAACATCAGCAAACAGTACGGCACCGCTTTTCAGGCACATGACATCCGCATTTACACCGTATAACGGTGGCGCAGCCTTTTTACGTACAGATTCAACGGAATATCACAGTGCTAAAAGTGGCGCCAGCCGTCAATGGAGTAATGGCTGACAGATAGTCCAGGCGAATTCTATGATGGTGTTCATGGCACCCCACAAGCAAGAATTCCTCTTTGTCTGCTGTGGTACATGTCGTCACGGCCCTGGCATCAAAGTGTTCCCCAGTGGTCAGTTCAATGCGCAGCAAATAGTGATAAAGACAGGCAATCTCCAGATAGTCATGCAGATCACAATCGACAGGATGGTACTTCTCTGCAGCACACATAAATGCCCCCTTCCCCATGCCCACGCCGGTTCGGGAAATAGCTCACGCGACTTCCCGAACATGCGACGCTATTTCAGCGCTTCAATAGGCGCGCCAAAGTTGATATGCAGCACATTGCCGTCGATCACCAGCGCAGGAACAGACTTCACTCCGATTCGTTCCGCCTCTGCAACATGATCGGGTTGTTCTCCCAAATGAATAACCTCGATTTCCACATCCGGGGACAGATGCTGTAACAGTGTTTCTTCTGCGGAAACGCAAACCGGACAACCAGCATGATAAAAACGGGCTTTGGTCATGATACCTCTCCTTTAAATTATAGTATCGATTCGATACTATAATTTATGCTACGCCAGTTTTATGCTTTGTCAATATAGTTTTTAGTCGATACTATATGCCGAGGAGGATTTTGTTATGCATGACATGTCGCTTTTTGACGTACTGGACCGGCTGTCTGGTCTGACGCGGATGTGGTTTCGCCAGCATCCTTTACTGGCGGATCTTCAGCCAGTACAGCTCAGTGCGTTGATGTATCTCGCACGCTGTAACCGCTACTCCAATACCCCCCTCGCCGTGACGGACTACCTCGGCCTCACCAAAGGAACGGTTTCACAATCGCTAAAGTTGTTGGAATCAAAAGGACTGGTGGTACGCACGCAGGATGCCAGGGATAAGCGTAGCGTTCATCTGCAGCTCACCGAGTCGGCCAAAAATCTGCTGGATGCCCTGCTTCCCCCCTCATTTTTGGTGACAGGCGAATCTACGATGGGTGAACGCGCGGGTTTACTCAAGGAGCTACTCTTCGAACTATTGCGAGGCATTCAGCGTACCAGTAATGTGCCGGGATTTGGTCTGTGCCAGAGCTGTCGGTTCCACCAAAAGGTGAACGGTCAAGGATTTTGTAATTTAACGAAAGAACCGTTGAGCGAGGATGATTCGATGTTAATTTGTCGGGAGCATCAGCCCCCGGACGTATGATCTTCTCTGTTGTAGTGTCTTCATTGTGGTCGGGTTGCCGCTTTCCAGGATAACCACTCGCGACAGGCATTTGACACGCCGATATCACGGTAGTCGCGTTCCCACGCCATATCGTCAACAATTTCTGCGGATTACGTATTCTGCAGGTGGTTCAGATCCCGTAGCATCCGCTTGAGACATTTGACTTTATTTTTATCGCGTATTGCCGCTGAAAACTTACTGAGCTGAAAAAACGTTTTGTCACCAAAACCATCAATGACTTTGAAACAATATTCCTGGCGCGCAGCATCCCAGGCGTAGACGATGTTTTTACAATGCAGGGAGTTAATAATGACACCGGTACTGACAAACCACGCTAAAAAAACATTCAACTTCTGCAATTTGCTGGCATCAAGTTCTTTGTTCAGGGCAAGCTGATAAAGAGTTTGAGCGATGTGGCCATGCTCATCACACTCCTTCACCGTGAGTTGCCCTATTCCTTTATTTGTTTCAACAAGTCCTTCAATTTTTTGCATATAAAATGCGTCGGTTTGGTGACTCAACTTACATTCTTTGATGTCCCGAAAGACCTCACGTAGCTTGCTTTTATATTTCGCAATGCCTGGAATCACGATTTTGACCAGCAGTTTACTATCCTGTGGGTGCTGGAAGACGTAGCGATCGTTACCTCGTGCCAGTAAGTCTTCATCTTTCAATATAAGCACTTGTTTCATAATGTTTTTTATTTTTACCCTACGTGAAATGGAGTTGCCTCAACGAAGAGTTGTCTCAGCCAAAAAATATTGTGTATCTATCTATTTCAATGGTTGTTAAACAAATAGCGTATTCATCCAATAAACAACTTTTTTCGTGACGTACTGAAGCAAAGTAACGGTGGATGTGAGCAGGTTGAACGCCAGGAAATACTGTTGGAGAAATCCACACCAACTTTGTTTTTTTGATGTTGTTAACGAAGGTTAATAGTGGAAGGTATTCAACTAAGCGTCATTCACCGTGACCTATGGTGCCTCCACCAGAGGCCGCTCGCGAAGGGATGAGGCCGGATGTTGGAGGGAAAGAAGCCGCGGACATTGCGGACGATGGTTTCATGCAGCGGCAAAATTGGTTATAGATAATTCACAATATGAATAATTCATTAGATATGTTTTTATCATTATTTCTAATGAGGTTGATACTGATTGTCTGGAGATGCTGGCGCTGAAGTCAGCGCCAGTTGAAGTGGTTAACGAAGGTTAACAGGAGGGCGTACGCAACTAGTGCTTAACAATATACATAGTGCGACTGTATGCCACATCTTCCGGGTTGGTTATCGGATACCCCTTCAGCCACGGTTTAATTAAACGCCCGTTGGTGTACTGATAAATCGGGGCAATAGGTGCCTGTTCCATCAGGATTTTTTCCGCTGCGTTATAATCGGCATTCCGTGCTTTCTCCGTATTTTCCAGCGTCGCCTGAGTCAACACTTTATCGTATGCCGGATTGTTAAAGCGGGAAATATTGCCCGTATGGGTCGAGGTTAACAGCGACAGGAATGTGGATGGCTCGTTGTAATCGCCCACCCAGGATGCACGGATCACATCAAAATTACCGGTATTACGGCTATCGATATACGTTTTCCATTCCTGGTTCTGTAGCTTCACATCCACGCCAAGATTTTTCTTCCACATGGAAGCCACAGCAATAGCAATCTTCTGATGATTTTCAGAGGTGTTATACAACAGCGTCAATTTCAGCGGTTTCTGCGGGCCATAACCGGCCGCACGCAGCAGCGTTTTCGCCTGAGCGTTAAGCTCTTCCTGACTCATTTGTTCAAACGGAGAAGGTTCCGGGATAAATCCTGCCGTCACATCCGGCGTGAAATGCCATGCGGGTTTTTCTCCAGTTCCTAATACTTTCTCCGCCATCAGACGGCGATCGATAGTCATACTAAGCGCCAGACGCACGCGTGAATCGGCAGTCGGCCCTTTTTGCGTGTTAAACGCATAGTAATAAGTACCAAGCTGCGGCGGCGTATAAACCTGGCCCGGAATATCCTTCAATAGCTTCTGATACATATTTTTCGGGAAGGACTCAGTAATATCGATATCGCCAGCAAGATAGCGTTTGGTCGCAGCAGACTCCTGGTTAATCGGCAGGAAAGTCACTTTTTGCAGCACCGTTTTGGCGTTGTCCCAATAATGTGTATTCGGCACAACTTCCAGTTTCTCGTTAACCACACGGTCTTTCAGCACATAGGCACCGTTACCGATAAGGTTGCCTGGCTTCGTCCACTCTTTACCGCTTTCGACATTGGCTTTTTGGACAGGATAAAACGCAAAGCTCGCTGTCAGGTTGGCAAACCAGGGTAGGGGTTTGTCCAACTGCACTTTGAAGGTATGCGCATCCACCGCGCTGACACCTAACTTATCGGGCGCGGCTTTGCCATCGATGATCGCCTGGGCATTGTTGATCCCTGCAAGCGCGGCAAACCAGGCAAACGGCGATAGTGTTTTCGGGTCCACCAGACGCTGCCAACTGTAGACAAAATCCTGTGCCGTTACCGGCGTGCCATCGGCCCATTGCGCATTATTGCGCAACGTAAACGTCCAGATACGGTTATCATTACTCTTCCACTGTGTGGCGACACCGGGAATAATCTCACCCTTTTCATTCTGGTTGACCAGCCCTTCGAATAAATCGCGAATAACCTGAATTTCTGGAAGCCCAACGGCTTTTGCCGGATCGAGTGACGCTGGCTCATCTTTTATATGACGCACCAGTTCTTGCTTTTCTGCCAGTACCGTTCCGCTGGGAACATCAGCAGCCCAGGATAATGAAATGCTGCTAACCAACAGTGCACAACAGGTTACTGAAACAGAATGCTGCATAAGATACCCTCAATTCCGGCTACTAAGTGAATGTGTAATTATTTGTATCGCCAGCAGGAAATGCAATTAACTTCAGACAAGAAAGTGATATTACACCTGAAAAGATAAGTGTGTGAAAACGATTTGATTATCCATACATTTTGCACAACACTGCGAGTAACTATCCAAGCATTCAGAGATGACTATGACCGTTACCCGCCCCCGTGCCGAGCGCGGCGCATTTCCGCCAGGAACCGAACATTACGGACGTTCATTGCTCGGCGCACCGCTGATCTGGTTCCCGGCACCGGCAGCCGATCGTGAAAGCGGTCTGATACTGGCAGGAACGCACGGCGACGAAAACTCATCGGTCGTCACCCTTTCCTGCGCATTGCGTACGCTTAACCCTTCCCTGCGTCGCCATCATGTCGTGCTGGCCGTAAACCCTGACGGTTGCCAGTTGGGTCTGCGTGCCAATGCAAACGGCGTAGATCTAAACCGTAACTTTCCGGCGGCAAACTGGAAATCCGGTGAAACGGTATATCGTTGGAACAGCAGCGCAGAAGAGCGTGATGTGGTGTTATTGACCGGCGATCATCCGGGATCAGAGCCTGAGACCCAGGCACTATGCCAACTTATTCACCACATTCATCCTGCATGGGTAGTTTCTTTCCACGATCCGCTGGCCTGTATTGAAGATCCCAGACACAGCGAATTAGGCGCGTGGTTGGCGCAGTCGTTCGAATTGCCGCTGGTAACCAGCGTCGGTTATGAAACGCCAGGCTCTTTTGGTAGCTGGTGCGCCGATCTAAACCTACATTGCATTACTGCAGAATTTCCGCCCATTTCATCGGATGAAGCGAGCGAAAAATACCTGCTGGCAATGTCTAATCTTTTGCGCTGGCATCCTTGAGATGGAGCTGTCCGGTTGTAAAATGCAAGGCAGGCTCCGCGTCTCGGGCCAGCCAGGTAGGGCCATCCAGATCGGCAAAGCTGACCTGTGGCGTAAGCGGCAATGCAGCGCCGATCGCCCTGGATGTACACAACATACAGCCGAGCATTAACGCGAATCCCTGCTCGCGGGCTTCGGTCGCCAGCGCCAGCGCCTCCGTCAGTCCGCCTGTCTTATCCAGTTTAATATTCACCATTTCATAGCGGCCATGCAGCGCTTTCAGACTGCTGCGGGTATGGCAGCTTTCATCTGCACAGACAGGCAGCGGATGCACGAAATTCTCCAGCGCGGCATCATCATTAGCCGGCAGAGGCTGCTCCAGCATCGCAACGCCTAAATCCGCCATTAACTGGCAGCGTGCGGCCAGCCCTTCAGCACGCCAGGACTCATTCGCATCAACAATGATTGTCGCCTCAGGCACAGCCGCCCGGATCGCAACCATCCTTTCGCTGATTAAGTGTGCATCCAGTTTGACTTTCAGCAATCTGGCACCGTTATCCCATAGCGCAGTCGCACTCGCCGCCATCTGCTCCGGCGTGCCGATCACGACGGTTTGCGCGGTCGTTACTGTTGCATCCAGTTCAGTACCAACGTAGTCGGCCAGAGACTGTTGTTGCTGACGCGCATTGAGATCCCAAAGCGCACAGTCAACGGCATTACGCGCCGCCCCCGCGGGCAGCAATGCCTGCAGCGCTTCACGTGTCACACCGTGTTCCAGTTGCGGCACAACACTCATGATTTGAGCCAGTACCGACGCATCGCTTTCGCCATAGCGAGGATAAGGCGTACATTCTCCAACGCCCTTTACACCATTCTCTTCCAGTTCAACCACCACCACATGCGCTTCGGTCCTGCTCCCGCGGGCAATCACAAAGGGAGTGTGTAACGGCCAGGCTTCCCCATACACCTTAACTGATCTCATTTGTTTTCCTTAATGCAGTCCCTGAAGCGGATATCCGCAAATAGCGTTTGCCGTGTTAACTGCTGATGGCATAAACTAGCCTTGACGTTAACTATATGTAAACAGGAAGATAACCATGTCACAAACCGTTCATTTCCAGGGCAACCCGGTTGCAGTCGCCGGCTCTATTCCTCAGGCTGGAAGCAAAGCTCAGGCTTTTACCCTTGTGGCTAAAGACCTGTCTGACGTTACGCTGGGCCAGTTCGCAGGCAAGCGCAAAGTGCTGAATATTTTCCCAAGCATCGATACCGGCGTGTGCGCGGCATCAGTACGTAAGTTTAACCAACTGGCGACAGAAATCGACAACACCGTCGTACTGTGCATTTCAGCCGATCTGCCATTCGCCCACTCTCGTTTTTGCGGCGCGGAAGGTCTGAGCAACGTTATCACGCTGTCCACCCTGCGCAACGCTGAATTCCTGAAAAACTACGGTGTTGAAATTGCCGAAGGTCCGCTGAAAGGTCTGGCTGCTCGTGCCGTTGTCGTGATCGACGAAAATGACAACATTGTATTCAGCCAACTGGTAAATGAAATTACCAACGAGCCTGACTATGATGCAGCGCTGGCTGTGCTGAAAGCCTAAGTTGCCCTGAATACAAAAATGCCTCCGGATGGAGGCATTTTTATTTGCATCATTACTCTTCGCTTTTTTTCTGCTGACTCAGACCATATTCGCGTAACTTATTGGCAATCGCAGTATGTGAAACCCCCAGGCGTTTAGCCAGTTTACGCGTGCTGGGATAATTCATATAAAGCTGCGTCAACACGGAACGTTCAAAGCGGCTGGTGATTTCATCCAGCGACCCTTCCATCACCTCTTCTCCGACGGCAACTGTCGCTGCATCATAATCCGGCAATAAGATATCCTGCGGACGCAGTTCATAGCCCTCAAGCTGGGTTAACGCCCGATAGATAGCATTTTTAAGCTGACGCACATTACCCGGCCAGCCGTAGCGGGTGAGCACCGTGCTGAGATCGGCAGACAACTTCGGACGCGGTACACCCTGCTCGTCGGCAAAACGCGCCACAAACAGCTCGGTGAGCGGCATAATATCTTGTGGGCAATCGCGTAGCGGCGGCAGATTAAGCGTCAGGACATTCAGACGATAATAGAGATCCTCGCGGAAAAGACCTTTCTGCACCAGTTCCACCAGGTTCTTTTGCGTCGCGCAGATTACGCGGACATCAACATGAACTTCATGATCTTCGCCCACGCGACGGAATGTCCCGTCATTGAGGAAGCGCAGCAATTTCGTCTGCATGCGCGGCGACATTTCGCCAATCTCATCCAACAGCACTGAACCGCCATTCGCCTGCTCAAAGAACCCTTTTTTACCTTCCGGGGCGTGGCCAAACAGTTCGCTTTCTACCGCATCTTCAGGAATAGACGCGCAGTTCAGCGCCAGATAGGGTTTTGACGCACGTGGGCTCGCCAGATGGCAGGCATGCGCAAAGAGATCTTTGCCCGTACCGGTATTTCCGGTGATCAGCAGCGGCGCACTCAGTGTTGCCAGCTTACGCGCCTGTTCCACCACGTGTTTCATTTTGGCACTGACAGCAATAATCTGACTGAATGCGCTCAGATCCTGGGTGGTCATGTTTTGCAACTGACGCCCCATGCGGAGGGTAGAACGCAACATGACAACGGCTCCCGTCAGCATCTGCTCCTGATTTTCGCCCTGCAAATGAACAGGCGTAATTTCCATCAGGAAGTTTTGCCCATTAATCACCACATGTTCGCTATGAGAATCCTGCGGATTGCTTTCGAGCCAGCGCTGGAAGTTAAACCCATTGATTAATTGAGCGGCGGTATGATTGCGCATACGCTCCTGACTGTGAGCGAAAAGCTGACAGCTCGCAGGATTCGCCATCTCGATTTTGCTTTTCATATCCAGAGAAAGGACTGGTTCTGGTAGCGCCTCAAGCAGCGCGCTCAGCGCCAGATGTTCGCGTTCGGAAGGCATCCAGGGCACGGTGCGGACGTCCGTTACCCCTGCGATGCGGCGGATTTCAGCCATCAGGCTGCTGAAGTTAGTGAACTCCAGTTCCGCAAAATTAAGGTAAATTCGCCCGATGGGGTCAATCTCGATACCGCGTAAATCAATGCTTCTCAGCACCAGTAAATCGAGCAATTCGCGGGTCAGACCAAGACGGTCTTCACAAAAGACTTCCAAACGCATAGGAACCTTCACCTGGACAAGGGATCATGTGTTAGATGATAAGCCAGTATTGGGTTAGCAGGAAGGACTCTGTCAACAAATATTGACAGCACGCTGGAAAATTGGGCGCCGGGGCGTAAAGTTATACGATCGGCACCCGTATTTACTCAACTTTCACGCGGGGATTTGTTCTTTTGTAAGGTCTCTTTCACCTGACCGATCAACTGACGGCGGAAATCCCCCAGTCGCGGTTTATCATCATCAATCCACGGTAATGGACGGCACAGTTCCATCGCTTTAATCCCCAAACGCGCTGTTAACAAGCCCGCGCCAATACCCTGCGCGGCACGCGTGGATAACCGGGCCGCTAAATCCTGCGACATCCAGTCCATCCCCACTTCCCGCACCAGCTCGCTGGCCCCGGCAAAAGCGATATTTAACAGCACCAGACGAAACAGGCGCAGGCGACTGTAATAGCCGAGTTCGATGCCATACAGCGTAGCTATACGGTTAATCAACCGCAGATTTCGCCAGGCAATAAACGCCATATCTACCAACGCTAACGGGCTGACGGCAATCATCAGCGTGGACTCCGCCGCTGAACGGCTAATCTCACGTCGGGCCTGCGCATCCAATACCGGCTGCACAAGATGAGCATACAGGCTGACCACTTCGCGATCGTTCTGCGTTTCATGGATAGAGGCATACCAGCGTTGTAGCGCAGGGTGAGACTGATCGATACCCGCCTGTTGTGCCAACTTTTCACAAAATACGCGGCCTTTTCCGGTTCCGTGACTGTGTAACAGATCACGCGCTTCATCACGCTCGTGTGCGCGTTGACGTAAACGCCACAGCCGACGCCACTCGGTTGCCACCGACCCAACGCCTGCGCCAATAATCAGCGCACCCGCAGCACAGCCCCCCAGCGCGACCCAGTCCTGAGTCTGCCAGGCGTTCATCGTCCACTGCACACCCTGAGCTACCACACTGATGCCAAACAGCGCCAACCCGCCCATCACCATTTTGCGCCACAGGCTGCGTTTAGGACGTAATGCGGCATCAATAACGGCTTCAGCCTGACCTTCGTCTTCCAGCGGCTCATCCACTGTCGCCGGAGAAAAAGTCTGCGCTTCCGTATCGTTGAACATTTGCTGTGCTTTAAATGCCGTGTTTGGTTCCACTTCCAGTGGACCTGAGAAATCGATACGCGGTTTTAACGGCTCGCTCATCGCAATTTATCTCCTATCAAAAACTCCAGCGCGGCATCCAGCCGAATATGCGGTAAGGGTTTATCCACATCCATGACCTGCGGGCGAAAGGCTTCAAACTGGAAACCCTGGCGATCCCAAAAAGCCTGGCCCGGTAAACGCGCAGGGACTTCTCCCGGATAGACGGTCAAGGGCTCACCGTCGCTCAGGCGATTGCCGCGCAACGCGGGGATCTTCTCACCCTTCACATCGATCAGACCGCTGGTGGTTGCCTGCACCGATGCCAGTCCCAGACAATCCATGCTGATGCCTTCGAATGCAGCGTTTTGCCAGGCGTCCTGGATCAACTGCTGCAACAACGACACCATATTGGCATGTTGATCGACCGTAACGTGGTCGGCCTTGGTGGCAGCGAACAGCAACTTATCGATTACCGGCGAGAACAACCGGCGGAACAACGTGCGCTGACCGTAATGGAAACTTTGCATCAGTTGGGTCAGCGCCAGACGCATGTCGTTAAACGCCTGTGGTCCGCTGTTAAGCGGTTGCAGGCAATCGACCAACACAATTTGGCGGTCAAAGCGCAGGAAGTGATTCTTGTAGAACCCTTTCACGACCTTTTCGCAGTAGTAATTAAACCTGTCACGCAGCATGCCCGCATTAGTGTGTTTATCTGCCTGCGCCAGCTTCGATTCTCCCCAGGCATCAACGTCCGGCCACGGAAAAAATTGCAGCGCAGGTGCGCCAGCCATGTCCCCCGGCAGCACAAAGCGCCCGGGCTGAATAAAGTGCAGTCCCTGCTGTTTGCACTGATGCAGATAATCTGTCCACGCCGCAGCGATTTCCGCCAGACGGTTTTCGTCAGCAGGTGCTAGTGGATCAAGCCCGTGGCTTAACTGCCGCCATTTTGCCGACCATTCGCCACGCTGCCCCTGCAATAATCCGGTCATTTGCCGCGACCAGCTCAAATAGTCCTGGGCCAGCATCGGTAAATCGAGCAGCCACTCTCCCGGATAATCGACGATTTCCAGGTACAGCGTAGAGGTGTCTTTAAAGTGGCGCAGTAAAGAGTCATTGGACTTGTAACGCAGCGCCAGACGAATTTCACTCACACCGCGCGTTGGTGTCGGCCAGGTCGGCGGAGAGCCATACAGCTGGGCCAGTCCTTCATCATAGGTAAAGCGCGGAATGCCAAAGTCGCGTTGGGGAACCCGCTTAACGCCAAGCAGACGCTCTTCGCGTACGCAACTGAGCAACGGCAGACGCGCACCGGCATGAATATTGAGTAGCTGGTTTACCATCGCGGTGATAAACGCCGTCTTACCGCTGCGGCTAAGTCCGGTGACAGCCAGGCGCAAATGCCGATCTACGCCGCGATTAACCAGCGAGTTGAGTTCATTTTTAAGTCGCTTCATCGCCATCCCGTTTTGCTGAAGGAACCGAATAAATTATAACAAACAGGAAGTAAAGATAGGGGTCAATTCTTACTTATCAACTACCTGAGCGATATCAGGCGGTATAATTCTTACCGCCTGTAGCAGAAGGAATGCGAACGGTTTATTTATTCTCTACTTTTGGCAGCGCGATCTGATTGATGCCGCCTTCGTTGGTTACCTGTGTATAGCCCATCCCGGTCAGCATATCTTTTGCCATCCCGGATTGACGACCTGAGTTGCAATACAACTTCACGGTGTCCGCCTTATCTGGCACTTCTGCCGCAATTCGTGCCTGCAAATCCTTTAAAGGGATGTTGATGGCCCCCTGAACGTGTTCCTGCTGATATTGTTCAGGAACACGAACATCAATCCAGTGCTCAGCCGCAAATACCGGCATGCCGATGACCAGTGCCAACGCGAATACGCTTTTTTTCAACATAGTATCGTTCCGTTAAATGATAGAAAGTCACCTAACACTATATACTTGATCTTAAGGAAATATTGCGAGCATGCTATCACTGGCCATAGCGTTGGGAAATTTTCCTGGCAACCTTGCTCAATAATGGCTCCAGAACCAACACCAGCAACATTTTTAACGGACGGCGGGCCACGGATTTCACCGCCCACCCCGCAACACCTGCCGGGCCGTAGCGCAGCGCAGTCAAAAGCACCAGCTTGCCTGCTATTTTAAAGCCCGGCTTAACCCTTTGCCCGGCACGTTGCCAGCGATTGTTCATTTCTAACCTCACAGTTGGCGAAAGCGACTGCGTAGTGAAAATGTATCAGACGTCACATAACGCTCCATTTCACGCAAACGCTTTTCACTTGCGGCCAGCTCGCGATCGACGGCGTCCAATAGTTCACCGCTTGAAGGCTGCTGCTCGCCGGAAACCACATTGTCCGGCATCGGGTCTAACACAAATGTCAGCACGATGTAGGCGACGAAGGTGAAAAAGGCCAGACCAAAAAAGACTGACAGCACCACCAGGATCCGTACCAGCTTCACAGGCACATCGAGATAATGCGCAATACCCGCACAAACCCCCTTCACCATGCCCTGCTGCGGGATACGCCACAGTTTTTTGTTCAGGTTAACGCCTCCCATTAACGGTTCCTCCAGTTTGGATGTTCAGCATCAAGGATGTCTTCCAGCGCCTGAATGCGCTCGCGCATCCGCTGTGCGTCATCGTTGAGTTCTACCAGACGTTGCTGTTCACTTTGCGACAGTTCGCCACGGCTGGAACGGTTGCTGTAATGCAGCCACAGCCAAATCGGTAAAACAAACAACACAAAGATGGTTAACGGGATGGCCAGAAATAGCGCGCTCATGAGTACTCCTTACAGGTGATGAGCGGCGGCGCGTTCGGGCGCCGCCAGATGTTATTATTGCTTGTCTTGCTGCATTTTGGCTTTAAGCTGCGCCAGCTGCTCGCTGATTTCATCATCTGCTTTCAGGTCAGCAAATTGCTGATCCAGAGATTTTTGCTTACCGAAGTTATGGCTTTCGGCTTCCGCTTCCATCTGATCAATACGGCGCTCAAAAGATTCAAAGCGGGCCATTGCTTCATCCAGTTTGCCGCTATCCAACTGACGACGGACATCACGGGAAGAACTCGCCGCCTGATGACGCAACATCAATGCCTGCTGACGAGCCCGGGTTTCACTGAGTTTGTTTTCCAGCTCGCCGATCTCTTTTTTCATCCGCGTCAGTGTATCGTCAACCAGCGTCACCTCATGCTCCAGAGAAGCAATCAGGTCGGTCAGTTTCTGTTTTTCGATTAACGCAGAACGCGCCAGATCTTCTTTCTCTTTACGCAGCGCCAGCTCGGCTTTTTCCTGCCACTCTGCCTGCTGCGCACTCGCCTGTTCGATACGACGGGATAACTGTTTCTTTTCTGCCAAAGCGCGGGCGGAGTTTGAACGCACCTCAACCAGCGTATCTTCCATTTCCTGAATCATTAACCGCACCAGCTTCTGCGGATCTTCAGCCTTTTCCAGCAACGCATTAATGTTGGCGTTCACGATGTCGGCAAAACGAGAAAAAATACCCATAATGTAATCCTCACTTACTGTTCTGATATTGGGCTAAGCCCTGCTGCTTTCGTAATGCACATGATGTGCCAACTTTTTATTCTATTGATTTTAAAGATAATATCTAATTTTACCTGACGTGATAATTAGGGTAAATTGGTGAATAACACTAACAAATGGTGAATTTCATCATGGCAGGATACAAAGATACTCTTCTGGGGGAAGCAAACAGCTTCATTGAAGTGCTGGAACAAGTCTCCCATCTGGCCCCCCTGGAAAAACCCGTGTTGGTTATCGGTGAGCGTGGCACAGGAAAAGAGTTAATCGCCAACCGTCTGCACTACCTTTCCACACGCTGGCAAGGACCGTTTATTTCTCTTAATTGTGCGGCGCTGAACGAAAATTTACTCGATTCCGAACTCTTCGGCCACGAAGCTGGCGCTTTTACCGGGGCGCAAAAACGCCATCCGGGTCGCTTCGAGCGTGCCGACGGTGGCACACTTTTTCTTGATGAACTGGCAACCGCACCGATGTTGGTACAGGAGAAATTACTGCGCGTTATTGAGTATGGAGAACTCGAGCGCGTAGGCGGTAGCCAGCCGCTGCAAGTTAACGTGCGCCTGGTCTGTGCCACCAATGCCGACTTACCGAGAATGGTCAGTGAAGGTACTTTCCGCGCAGACCTGTTAGATCGACTTGCCTTTGATGTCGTGCAACTGCCACCTTTACGGGAGCGTAAGAGCGACATCATGTTGATGGCCGAACATTTTGCGATTCAAATGTGCCGCGAGATTGGATTACCGCTGTTTCCCGGTTTTAGCGCACAAGCCAGAGAAACACTTCTCCACTATCGCTGGCCGGGCAATATCCGTGAATTGAAAAACGTTGTTGAACGCTCGGTATACCGACATGGCACCAGCGAATATCCGCTGGACGAGGTAGTGATAGATCCGTTTAAGCGCCACACTACAGACGTTCAGCTGCAGGAAACCCACTCTACAGCGGCAACGTTACCGCTGGATCTGCGCGCATTCCAGCAACAGCAAGAAAAGAGGTTTCTGCAAACCAGCCTGCAACAGGCAAAATTTAACCAGAAAAAGGCCGCCGAACTGCTTGGGCTGACGTACCATCAGCTCCGCGCTTTGCTTAAAAAACACCAGATTTAGCGATGCATTACCGACCGTTTAGCGCCTTCATGTGCAAAATCCTCCACAAAGCACATTGAAATAGTACCGTTTAACGGTTCCCACATATCATCATTCTTGCATAATGTACACTTACTTCAAAAGCAAGGATGAGCTTATTCGGGCAACCGTTCTGGAAGAGCAAAATACTGCGCTGGCTGCCCATAATGAGCCCTGTAGCGGATCGTTTTTTGATCGTCTTTGCAAGCAGGTCGTTTCTTGCATAAGCGATGTCGGTTACCCTGTCACGCACCACCTTTGGGTAGAAATCATGGCCGAATCGGCACGCAACCCGGAACTCAGGGAAGCGTTTATCGCCAGTGATAACATCATGCGACAAAGCATTGCGGGAATAATTGCGCAAGGTATCGCCGCAGGAGAGTTTCGTCGGGATATTGACCCGCAAGCGCTAACCATCATTCTGTTTGCATTTATTGACGGACTGATTGCCCGTAAGGCTATTAACCCTGCGTTCTCACTGGAAACAGATGTACCAGCGTTCCCTGATTTAATGTCAAAGCTGCTCAAATAAAATACTTCCCGCGCCTGCTTTCTGATCTTTCCCCTGCCCACTTCGCGCCAGAAGTGGGCATTACGGGCATCGAAAATACCAATACATTATGTATCAACTTATACATCTGACGGTGAATTGCAACTGAGCTCCCGGCCACGACTAAAAGCAAAAAACCATTTCTGCGCTCTCATCATTCCTACCCGACCTCACGGCCATAAATTCTAACGTTATACAAGCATTTCAGCGGATATGCCGAGCGTTTTACGTGGCCCACAAGGCCATGTCGCTGAAAAAAGAGACTGGATGCCTGGATGACGATGGTGTATAAGATAATACAAATAGTATTATTTTATACTAAATGAATCATCAATACTTAAGCTGGAGATTGAACCATGTCCACCAATATTACCCTGAACACAACGACGGATAGCTTCCCGCCAGCAGGCCATTACTCACATAGTGTGACTGCCGGAGGATTCGTTTTCATTTCCGGACAGCTACCTGTCACGACTAATGGCGAAAGAAAAGCGGATGCTTCTTTTGAAGAACAGACCAGACTGGCTCTACAGAATGTTGATGCTTGTCTGGCAGGAGCCGGCGTTTCTCGTCAGCACCTGGTATCGGTACACGTCTATGTCACGGACATTAACCAGTGGCCGACGTTTAATCGGATCTACGGCGAATGGATCGGTGATTCCCGTCCAGCCCGTGCTGTCGCTGGCGTTGCAGAGCTTCATTACGGCTTTGCCGTAGAAATTGAAGCCATTGCGTTAGCACAACAAGTGTGACTATTAACTGCTACAGGTGAACAACAATGACTGAAATAACACTACCTGATTACCACGATGTTGCCGCGGCCGCTGAGCGCATCGCAGGTTATGCGAACAAGACACCGGTTATGACATCGCGAACGGTGAATGAAGAGTTTGGCGCTGACGTTTTCTTTAAATGCGAAAACTACCAGCGGATGGGGGCATTTAAGTTTCGCGGTGCGATGAATGCTTTGCGCCAGTTTACGCCAGAACAGAGAGCAGCCGGCGTCGTGGCTTTTTCATCCGGAAACCATGCTCAGGCAATCGCCCTGTCCGCAAAATTGCTGGGTATTCCGGCGACAATTATCATGCCGCACGACGCGCCAGCCGCTAAAGTTGCTGCCACGAAAGGGTATGGAGGACATGTCGTGATATACGACCGTTACACTGAAGATCGTGAAAAAATTGGCCGGGATCTGGCAGAAAAACAGGGACTGACGCTGATCCCACCTTACGATCACCCACACGTTATTGCAGGCCAGGGCACCGCCACGAAAGAACTGATTGAAGAAGTTGGTGCTCTGGATGCCCTTTTTGTTTGTCTGGGCGGTGGCGGTCTTCTATCTGGTTCCGCCCTGGCCGCACGGCACTTGTCCCCTGATTGTCTTATCTATGGTGTAGAACCTGAGGCAGGCAACGACGGTCAACAGTCGTTTCGCAGTGGCAAAATTGTGCACATCGATACGCCGAAAACCATTGCAGATGGCGCGCAAACCCAACATCTTGGACAGCATACCTTTCCACTGATCCAGAAACATGTTAACGATATCCTGACGGTTTCAGATGATGAATTAATTGCCGCAATGAAATTTATCGCGGAACGAATGAAAATGGTCGTGGAGCCAACAGGCTGCCTTGGTTTTGCCGCCGCAAGAGCGCAAAAAGCGAGCCTTCGAGGAAAGAGAATCGGCATTATCATCAGTGGTGGCAATGTTGATATCAACCGCTACAGTGAATTTCTTGCAGAGTAATCTCATTAAGGTATCTGCGGTGCGGATACCTTATCGCTATGCCGCCTGTTCCAGTCTGGAAAAGAAGCCCCAGGACGCTGTAAACTGGCCGCCAAAATGGCAACAGGCATCACTGCAGGAGACTGGCATGCCAAAAACCAACGATAACTCGCTACTCAATCAAATTGAAACCATCGCCAAAGGACTGAGCGATACCTTCTCTCCGTTTTGCGAGGTTGTGGTTCATGACCTCAAGAACCCTGAGCATGCGATCTTATCCATATACAATAATCTGTCCGGTCGCAAAGCTGGCCAGCCCGCAACGGAGCTTGGACTGGCGCGGATCGCATCACCTGATTTTCCTAACATCGTTGCCAACTACAGCAATCAGTTTGCTGATGGTCGCCCGGTAAAAAGTACCTCTATTGGCATCAAGGACGAACAAGGAAAATACGTCGCGGCGCTATGCCTGAATGTTGATATGACGCTATTTCGCGGGATGCAGAGTGCGCTGGCACGGTTTACTGAAACCGAGTGCTCACCTGTCAGCGAACACCTCGATCCTGGCAGTAATGAAGTGATTCGCCAGCGTATTGATGACTTTGCGGCTAAACGTGCGACAACGGCGCGAGCGCTGAAAACAGAAGACAGAAAGGTACTGATTCAACAATTGCGTAAGGAAGGTTTACTGAACGTACGAAAATCCATGGATACGGTGGCGCAGCATCTGGGAGTGTCCAGAGCAACCGCATACCTGTATGCCCGTCAGGCTAACGCTATCGGCGAATAAGTGGGTCGTTTGACGCGACGACTTGAATCAGTTTACCATGATGCAAATACTGTATAAAAAAACAGGATTAGCATTATGACTCTAGCGTTAGTGGGCGAAAAAATTGACAGGAACCGCTTTACCGGGGCGAAAATTGAAAACAGTACGTTTTTTAACTGCGACTTTTCTGGCACCGACATGAGTGGCACTGAATTTATCGGTTGTCAGTTTTACGACCGTGAGAGCCAAAAAGGGTGTCATTTCAGCCGGGCCATCCTGAAGGATGCCATCTTTAAAAGCTGTGATTTATCAATGTCAGACTTCAGAAATGTCAGCGCACTGGGTGTTGAAATCCGCGGATGCCGCGCTCAAGGTGCGGATTTTCGCGGCGCAAGTTTTATGAATATGATAACCACACGCACCTGGTTCTGCAGCGCATATATCACCAACACCAACCTGAGTTACGCCAATTTTTCAAAAGTGGTGTTAGAAAAGTGTGAGCTGTGGGAAAACCGCTGGATTGGCACGCAGATTCTCGGCGCAACATTTAGCGGCTCCGATCTCTCTGGTGGTGAGTTTACGTCGTTTGACTGGCGGGCGGCGAACTTCACGCATTGCGATCTGACCAATTCTGAACTGGGGGATTTAGATGTTCGGGGCGTCGATTTACAAGGTGTTAAGATAGATAGTTACCAGGCCTCTTTGATCATGGAACGGCTTGGGATTGCCATTATCGGTTAGCCCTGGCTAATCAAGCCCGCAATACACCCGGGAGCGGTGAATCCCCGCCCCCTACGTATCTGTTCTGTTACCCCTCAGGCATTGCTGAAGAGTGGTGGGTGGAAATTTTCCACGCCTTCCCATCCCACGCGTAAGTAAACGTATAACGTGCCGAAACAGTCGATTTGTCTGCGAAGGTGAAGGTATAGGTGCCTGCATCAACCGCCTTATTACAGCCAAGGCGAATGGTACGACTGTCAATTTTCCCGGTCGGTTTCTTCGCCAGAAAATGTTCAAAATAATCCTCACGTTCAGCATCTGTTAAACGGGCCTTATTCGATACCGTGGGAAGTAATACTGCATCACTAAGATAATTTTCAGATACTGTCTTCGCATTACCTGTTTTCAGTGATTCATTCCACTTGTCGAATAGCGCTTCGATTTGCGCTTTGTTCACCTTCACACATTCTGGGGCCGGAGTTGCAAAAACGGGGGCCGATAAAAGGATCAGTGAAACAGCAAAACCAAGTAATTTCTTCATAGTAATCATTCCATTAATGGTTAGATGGCCACAAGAAGGTCATTGATAACCGGATAGTCAAATCACCTGTCATAACCAATAGAAACCATTAACATACGCCGAGTGTAGAAAATAAAGACGTCAAAAAAAATGGGTAAGTAATGCAATGAAATAATTAGATATTTTGGCATTGATGCTCTGTATTTAACATAAACTACTACCTGAATGATTATAGTTCAGTATGCATATGATTTCTGTCCCCCTTCCAGAACCTCTTTAACGCTATCCCGTCCTTACGTTTTGGCACTTGCGACACCCCAGCGCATAAATTTGGCATAGCTATACCCTCATGAAACTCACGCTTCGTTTATTACGGGTCAGATGAGGCATGAAAATGCTAAGATAGTTTATGAGTTATATTCAAAGTGGAGCGCTGGTATGAATATTGACCAGGCCGCAACGTTGAATTTGCAACTAACTGTGTGGTTGCCCCCAAACTCAAACGGTAATGGCGAATGTCATTAAATATTAGTAAGATAGCTTCTTTATTCATAGTCCCTTAAAATTATGCGCCTGGTTTTATCAACTCTGATCGTGATGGCTGGACTTCTGAGTGGTCAGGCTGTTGCCGCGCCTCTGCAGACCACGCACGTTGATATTCGTGACAGCGGCTTTGTCTATTGCGTCAGCGGGCAAGTCAATACATTCAACCCACAGAAGGCGAGCAGCGGCCTGATTGTCGACACTCTGGCTGCCCAACTCTATGACCGGCTGCTTGATGTGGACCCATACACCTACCGACTGGTGCCAGAACTGGCTGAGAGCTGGGAAGTGCTGGACAACGGTGCAACCTACCGTTTCCACTTGCGCCGCGACGTCTCGTTTCAAAAGACGGCCTGGTTTAAGCCTACCCGTAAGCTAAATGCAGATGATGTGGTATTTACCTTCGAGCGCATATTTGACCGCCACCATCCGTGGCACAACGTCAATGGCAACAGCTTTCCCTACTTTGATAGCCTGCAATTCGCTGACAACGTGCAAAGCGTGCGCAAGCTGGATAACAATACGGTTGAATTTCGCCTGACTCAGCCAGATGCCTCCTTCCTGTGGCATCTGGCTACACACTATGCCTCCGTAATGTCGGCTGAATATGCCACACAACTGGCCAAACAGGATCGCCAGGAATTACTCGACAGACAGCCCGTCGGCACCGGACCGTTCCTGCTTTCAGAAAACCGCGCGGGACAATATATTCGTCTACAACGTCACGAAAAATTCTGGCGCGGCACCCCCCTGATGCCACAGATCGTTGTGGATCTCGGTTCAGGCGGCACCGGACGGTTATCAAAGCTCCTGACCGGGGAGTGCGACGTTCTGGCCTGGCCCGCGGCCAGTCAGCTCACCATATTACGTGATGACCCACGTCTGCGCCTGACGCTGCGTCCTGGAATGAACATTGCCTATCTGGCATTCAACACCAATAAACCGCCGCTGGATAACCCCGCAGTGCGGCATGCGCTGGCGTTGGCCATTAACAACCAGCGTCTGATGCAGTCTATCTACTACGGTACGGCAGAAACTGCAGCATCTATTTTGCCCCGCGCCTCGTGGGCTTATGACAACGAAGCTAAGATTACTGAATACAACCCGGCTAAATCCCGTGAGCAGCTAAAAGCACTGGGACTTGAGAATCTGACGTTGCAACTGTGGGTACCGACCAGCTCTCAGGCCTGGAACCCGAGTCCGCTGAAAACAGCGGAACTGATCCAGGCAGATATGGCGCAGGTGGGTGTGAAAGTGAAGATCATCCCGGTTGAAGGTCGTTTTCAGGAGGCGCGATTAATGGATATGAACCATGATCTGACGTTGTCCGGTTGGGCGACGGACAGTAACGATCCTGACAGCTTTTTCCGACCGCTGCTCAGTTGTGCCGCCATCAACTCACAGACTAACTTCGCGCACTGGTGCAATCCGCAGTTCGACAGCATATTACGCAAAGCGCTGTCTTCGCAGCAGCTCTCCTCGCGTATTGACGCCTATGACGAAGCACAACATATCCTGGCGCAAGAGTTGCCGATCCTGCCGTTGGCCTCATCATTGCGTCTACAGGCTTACCGCTATGACATCAAAGGTCTGGTGCTAAGTCCGTTCGGGAATGCTTCCTTTGCCGGGGTTTCCAGGGAAAAGACTGATGAGGTGAAAAAACCATGATTATCTTCACCCTGCGTCGCTTTTTATTGCTGCTGGTCACCCTGTTCTTCCTGACATTCATTGGGTTCAGCCTGAGCTACTTCACCCCCCATGCGCCGTTACAAGGCGCATCGCTGTGGAACGCCTGGATATTCTGGTTCAACGGTCTGATTCACTGGGATTTTGGCGTTTCCAGTATTAACGGCCAGTTAATCTCAGAACAACTGAAAGAGGTTTTCCCAGCCACGATGGAGCTGTGTATTCTTGCCTTTGGGTTTGCGCTGATGGTCGGGATCCCCATCGGCATGCTGGCCGGCATCACACGCAATAAATGGCAGGATCGCTGCATCAGCGCATTGGCTCTGATGGGGTTTTCCATTCCCGTTTTTTGGCTGGCGCTGCTGCTGACACTCCTCTTCTCACTGACTCTCGGCTGGTTACCCGTTTCGGGACGCTTCGATTTACTTTACGAAGTAAAACCAGTGACCGGTTTCGCCATTATTGATGCGTGGATCTCTGACTCCCCCTGGCGCGACGAAATGTTGGTCAGCGCAATCCGTCATATGGTGCTTCCGGTATTGACGCTTTCCGTCGCGCCCACCACGGAGGTCATTCGCCTGATGCGCATCAGCACCATTGAGGTCTTCGATCAGAACTATGTCAAAGCGGCAGCCACGCGCGGTTTGTCACGCTTCACCATTCTGCGTCGCCACGTACTGCACAACGCCCTGCCGCCGGTCATTCCTCGTCTTGGATTACAGTTTTCCACCATGCTGACGCTGGCGATGATCACCGAGATGGTCTTTAGCTGGCCAGGGCTGGGACGCTGGTTGATTAACGCGATTCGCCAGCAAGACTATGCCGCTATTTCGGCGGGAGTGATGGTGATTGGCTCCCTGGTTATTATCGTTAACGTCATCTCTGATATTTTGGGTGCTATGGCTAACCCTCTGAAACATAAGGAATGGTATGCCTTACGATAGCGTATATAGCGAGAAGCGCCCACCCGGAACGCTACGCACCGCATGGCGTAATTTTTATGGCGATGCTTCTGCGATGGTGGGTCTGTACGGTTGTGCGGGACTGGTCATTCTGTGTGTGTTTGGTGGCTGGTTTGCCCCTTACGGCATCGATCAGCAATTTCTTGGCTACCAACTGTTGCCACCGTCCTGGTCACGCTATGGCGAAGTGTCATTCTTCCTCGGAACCGACGATCTCGGCCGCGACGTATTAAGCCGTCTGCTCAGCGGCGCGGCCCCTACTGTAGGCGGTGCGTTTGTCGTTACCCTCGCCGCCACACTCTGCGGTCTGTTGCTGGGCGTGGTTGCCGGGGCAACGCACGGACTACGCTCAGCGGTGCTGAACCATATTCTGGATACCCTGCTGTCAATTCCCTCGCTACTGCTGGCCATTATTGTGGTGGCTTTTGCCGGGCCACATCTGACGCATGCGATGTTCGCCGTCTGGCTGGCTTTATTGCCGCGTATGGTGCGCTCCGTCTACAGCATGGTGCATGATGAGCTGGAAAAAGAGTATGTCATTGCCGCTCGTCTGGATGGCGCGAGCACGCTCAATATCCTGTGGTTTGCGATTCTGCCGAATATCACTGCTGGTCTTATCACTGAAATCACCCGAGCACTGTCAATGGCGATTCTGGATATCGCCGCCCTGGGCTTCCTTGATCTCGGCGCACAACTGCCATCCCCAGAGTGGGGCGCCATGCTCGGCGATGCGCTGGAGTTGATCTATGTTGCGCCATGGACAGTCATGCTGCCCGGCGCGGCAATTATGATAAGTGTGCTGCTGGTAAACCTGTTAGGTGACGGCGTACGCCGCGCAATTATTGCGGGGGTGGAATAATGCCATTACTGGATATCCGCAACCTGACTATCGAGTTCAGGACCGGTGACGACTGGGTGAAAGCAGTGGACCGCGTCAGCATGACGCTAAACGAAGGTGAGATCCGTGGACTGGTCGGTGAATCGGGTTCAGGTAAAAGTTTGATCGCTAAGGCCATCTGCGGCGTAGCCAAAGATAACTGGCGCGTTACCGCGGACCGCATGCGTTTTGATGATATCGACCTGTTACGCCTTTCCGCCCGTGAACGACGTAAACTGGTCGGCCATAACGTGTCCATGATCTTTCAGGAGCCGCAGTCTTGTCTGGATCCGTCAGAACGTATTGGACGCCAACTGATGCAAAACATTCCCGCCTGGACTTACAAGGGCCGCTGGTGGCAACGTATTGGCTGGCGCAAACGCCGCGCGATTGAACTGCTGCACCGCGTCGGGATAAAAGATCATAAAGATGCAATGCGCAGTTTCCCTTATGAGCTGACCGACGGCGAGTGCCAGAAGGTCATGATCGCCATCGCACTGGCAAACCAACCTCGCCTGCTGATTGCAGATGAACCCACCAATGCGATGGAACCCACAACCCAGGCGCAAATTTTTCGTCTGCTGACCCGACTGAATCAAAACAGCAATACCACCATTTTGTTGATCAGCCATGACCTGCAAATGCTCAGCCAATGGGCAGACAAAATCAACGTAATGTACTGCGGACAAACGGTGGAAACCGCACCCAGTAAAGATTTGGTGACAATACCCCACCACCCTTATACACAAGCGTTGATTCGCGCCATTCCTGATTTTGGTAGCGCAATGCCGCATAAAAGCCGCCTGAATACCATGCCAGGAGCAATTCCGTTGTTAGAACAGTTGCCCATCGGCTGTCGTCTGGGGCCGCGTTGCCCTTATGCACAGCGCGAATGCATTGAAACCCCAAGACTGACCGGAGCAAAGAATCATCTCTACGCCTGTCATTTCCCCCTGAATATGGAGAGAGAGTGAGATGGTAGAAACCCTGCTCGAAGTTCGCAATCTGAGCAAAACCTTTCGCTACCGGACGGGATTATTTCGCCGCCAGACCGTCGAAGCCGTTAAACCGCTGAGCTTTACGCTGCGTGAACGTCAAACGCTCGCCATTATTGGCGAGAACGGCTCAGGCAAGTCCACGCTGGCAAAAATGCTGGCTGGGATGGTTGAGCCGAGCAGCGGCGAGCTGCTGATTGACGATCATCCGCTAAAATATGGCGATTATTCATTTCGTAGTCAGCGTATTCGCATGATTTTCCAGGATCCTTCCACGTCGCTTAATCCGCGCCAACGTATTTCGCAGATCCTCGATTTTCCATTACGCCTGAATACCGATCTGGAGCCTGAACAGCGCCGCAAACAGATTGTGGAAACCATGCGTATGGTGGGTCTGCTACCCGATCATGTTAGCTACTATCCGCATATGCTTGCGCCAGGGCAAAAACAACGCCTGGGACTTGCCCGTGCGCTGATTTTGCGCCCCAAAGTGATTATCGCCGATGAAGCGCTGGCCTCTCTGGATATGTCGATGCGCTCGCAGCTCATCAACCTGATGCTGGAATTACAGGAAAAACAGGGGATTTCGTATATCTATGTGACCCAACACATTGGGATGATGAAACACATCAGCGACCAGGTGTTAGTCATGCATCAGGGCGAAGTTGTCGAGCGCGGCAGTACAGCGGATGTTCTGGCCTCTCCGCTGCATGAGCTGACTCGTCGTCTTATTGCAGGGCATTTTGGCGAGGCGCTTACCGCCGATGCCTGGCGGAAAGATCGTTAATGAGATAATAGCCCGCCAGGACGGCAGGGCTATCCGTTCTGTCATTAGTGACAAAACCGGGGCAAAAGTAGCGCGTCAACCTCAGAAAACGTGACTGACGGGAAAATTTCACCCTGCATCGCCCAAACACCGGCGGTGCGGAGCTCCTCGATAAGACGGGTCGTATCTACCCCATCAACCACAACGCGGTCGCAATACCCCCTGATATTTTTAATCAACACCGGGAATATTGTTTTTTCTACCAGTGACAGGAAGAAGTCGCGCTCCATTTTCACAACGTCAAAACGGCCGCACACCAGCGGACTCGCGCCAATACTGCCAGAGCCGAGATCGCCCAGCCACAAGGCATTTGGGCCATCACTCAGCGAATTAATCAACAGGTTGTTCAGGCAAACTGTATTCGACAGAAAGCGTTCTGAGAGTTCCAGCGCAATAAAGGGCATGGAATGCAAGGCCGACTTAATGACAGGATCACCAATTGCTAATAGCGCCATTTCATCAATAAGGCTTAGCGTACAGAGTAGATTATTGTTTTCGAACCAATTACGCTTTTCTGCAATTAACCGAATTTGCTCAAGCATGAAATTACGTTTTTGTTCACTACTCCATGCCGAAATGATGGAATCTGCATGTAACGGATGAACCGTCTCAGAGGTGAAGCGGGCGAGCATCTCAACACCCAGCAACTTATCTGTTGTGTCTCTCATCGGTTCCGCGATGAAATGATAGTGCATAAGACCACTCCAATTGATCATAACGTCCTGATAATGCACTTCTAATCATAATCAATCAATAATATCGATCAATGAATCGATATTGATCGATAAAAACAATATATCATAACTAAATGAATGTGGTCATATTTTTTGTTTTAAGAATGTTCTTACATTGATATGTGTTAAAACATCGACTAGAGGTCAGATCATACCATTTTAACCCTCTGACGCCTTGTATTTTCACCTTATCCCCCGGCTCTTCTCTGGTTGGATGAGGCAGAACCAGGGGGGAGTGATATACTCCTCACGTGCAATGAATAATGACAGGCCACCAGGTGCTGACAACGATTCCCTGCCCTCTGAAACACCGTTTACTGCTGCTCGCCGACTGGTGAATAGCAGAGAAAGATCGTGACACAAGGGGCAAAGAGTGGGATATAATTTCACACCAATTTCGAGTGACCTTGAAATTGCAATCATAACTCATTGATTGCTAAAAAAAATAAGTAATGACTATAAGGATTAAAGCTATGGGTTTTCTTTCCGGTAAGCGCATTCTGGTGACCGGTCTTGCCAGTAAACTGTCCATCGCCTATGGTATCGCTCAGGCGATGCACCGCGAAGGCGCTGAACTGGCATTCACCTACCAGAACGACAAACTGAAAGGCCGCGTGGAAGAATTTGCAGCTCAGCTGGGTTCCAACATCGTACTGCAGTGTGATGTGTCTGAAGACGCCAGCATCGACACCATGTTCGCTGAACTGGGTAAAGTCTGGCCGAAATTCGACGGTTTCGTACACTCCATCGGTTTCGCACCTGCTGACCAGCTGGATGGCGACTACGTGAATGCGGTCACCCGCGAAGGCTTTAAAATTGCTCATGACATCAGCGCGTACAGCTTTGTTGCAATGGCAAAAGCATGCCGTTCCATGCTGAACCCTGGTTCTGCACTGCTGACGCTGTCCTACCTGGGCGCAGAACGCGCGATCCCGAACTACAACGTAATGGGTCTGGCGAAAGCCTCTCTGGAAGCTAACGTTCGTTATATGGCTAATGCGATGGGTCCTGAAGGCGTACGTGTGAACGCCATTTCCGCCGGCCCAATCCGTACTCTGGCAGCTTCCGGTATCAAAGATTTCCGTAAAATGCTGGCACATTGTGAAGCGGTTACGCCAATTCGTCGTACCGTTACCATTGAAGATGTGGGCAACTCTGCGGCATTCCTGTGCTCAGACCTGTCCGCCGGTATCTCCGGTGAAGTCGTTCACGTCGATGGCGGCTTCAGCATCGCCGCAATGAACGAACTGGAACTGAAATAATCTTTCAGACTTCCTCTATGGGCGACGCTCCGTCGCCCATTATTCTCCTCTCCCTTTGCCCTCGCTCGTCGCTATATATGCTTTTCTGATATTTATTATCACTTAACAATCTTTCATCACCTCATTCGCTTACGTCAGGATATTGCAGCGCAAACGATCCGGCGTACAGGTATGACGACGTATCCGGGTCGCCACTTTTTAGACCAAGGAACGCCCATGGAACAACGCCGAATTGAAGGCAAAAGCCACTGGTATCATGAGACACAGTCCAGTACATATCCGCAAGATGTTCTACCGTTGGTGCCAGAAGCCGCACACGTCGAGGACCGATTTTTGCTGGATCTGACGATACCTGCCGTTGCGCTTTTACCCTTTCAGTCCTGGTTAGAACCTGCCCGTAAACTTGCTCACCTTCTCTTCCCAGTGCATGTTGCTCTGGACTCAATGCACACGTTCAGCGCCTATGAGCGTATGAGTACCGCCTTAACCGTCGCACAGGTTTGTGGCGTACAGCGTTTATGTAATCATTATGCTGCACGTCTGACCCCCCTTCCTGGCCCTAATTCATCCCGGGAAAGCAACCGCCGACTGGCGCAAATCACCCAATATGCTCGCCAGCTCGCCAGCTCTCCGGCCGTCATCGGCTCACGCGATCGCCAGCATCTGGAGGCGGTTGGCCTCACGACCAGCGACAGTGTTCTGATGAATCAAATCGTTGGCTTTGTCGGCTTTCAGGCCCGCGTCGTTGCGTTGATTCAGGCCTGGTTTGGCCATCCTGTGCGACGCATTCCAGGCCTTGATATTCAGCAATTTGCCGAGGCAGCCCACTTTAGTGCAGAAGAAGCACAGTGGCACACCGCCGACCTGCCGATTGAAAAACATTTTGCCCGCGCAGAAGCACATGCCAGCGATGCTCCCATTGTATTGCAAACGCTGAGGCCATTACTGCAACACTCACCTGAAGAACTGGCGTTATTTGAAGCACTCTTTACCAGCACATTACACAGCGATGTGCAATCACGGACATTTTCTCTGGCCACGCTGCTCACATCGCGGATTAACGGTAGCGTGTCCTGTTTCAATGAGTACGCCCTCTCAGCCACAGAGCTCACTGAGATTATTACCGTACTTCGCCAGGATGAGCGCCAAATACAGCGCTGGGAGCAACGACATCCGGTTGAGCGCGTCACCCTGCAGGCGGTACAATGGTTAACCCGGGCGCCCGATCGCTTTAGCGCCGCACTGCTTACCCCGATGCTAGATCAGGGTATATCTTCAGAACAGGCAATTAACGTACTGGCCTGGAGCGGATTGTGCGGATGGTTAAATCGTTTGAAGATCGCGTTGGGCGAGACGTATTAACCGATCCACTTGCTGAAAGAGCGCTTGCTGCGACTGGCAGATTCGCGTAAAACTGTCAGCCGCTCTTCAGCCACGAAAATAGACAATTATGCTTCAGGACAACCCGCTGCTAGCGCAGCTTAAACAGCAACTACATTCCCAGACGCCACGTGCTGAAGGGGTGGTAAAAGCCACGGAAAAAGGCTTTGGCTTCCTGGAAGTCGATGCACAAAAAAGCTATTTCATTCCACCGCCGCAGATGAAAAAAGTGATGCATGGCGACCGCATTGTGGCGGTTATCCATACGGAAAAAGATCGCGAATCTGCCGAACCGGAAGAACTGATCGAGCCATTCCTGACGCGCTTCGTGGGCAAAGTTCAGGGTAAGAATGACCGCCTGTCCATTGTGCCGGATCATCCTCTCCTGAAAGATGCGATTCCCTGCCGCGCCGCGCGTGGCGTTGAACATGAATTTAAAGAAGGTGACTGGGCTGTTGCAGAAATGCGCCGCCACCCGTTAAAAGGCGACCGCACCTTCTACGCCGAATTAACCCAATTTATTACCTTCGCTGACGATCACTTCGTTCCGTGGTGGGTCACACTGGCTCGCCATAATCTGGAAAAAGAAGCGCCAGATGGCGTCGCTACTGAGATGCTGGATGAAGGCCTGGTGCGTGAGGACTTAACCGCACTGAACTTCGTCACCATCGACAGCGCCAGTACGCAGGACATGGATGACGCGCTTTACGCCGAAGAACAAACAGATGGTAAATTGCAATTAACCGTCGCGATTGCCGATCCTACCGCATGGATTGCTGAAGGCAGTAAGCTGGATAACATTGCAAAAATTCGTGCATTTACTAACTACCTGCCGGGGTTCAACATCCCAATGTTGCCGCGCGAGCTTTCTGACGATCTGTGTTCTCTGCGTGCTAACGAAATTCGCCCGGTTCTGGCCTGCCGCATGAGCATCACTGCTGACGGCACGATCGAAGACAATATCACCTTCTTCGCAGCAACGATTGAATCGAAAGCGAAGCTGGCCTACGACAACGTCTCTGACTGGCTTGAAGGCACCGGTGACTGGCAGCCGGAGAATGACGCAATTGCACAGCAGATCCGCCTGCTGCATCGTATTTGTTTGAGCCGTGGCGAGTGGCGCCATAATCATGCTCTGGTATTCAAAGACCGCCCGGATTACCGTTTCGTTCTCGGTGAAAAAGGTGAAGTACTGGATATCGTGGCGGAACCGCGCCGCATCGCGAACCGCATTGTGGAAGAGTCCATGATTGCGGCGAACATTTGTGCCGCCCGCGTACTGCGCGACAAGCTGGGCTTTGGTATTTATAACGTGCATATGGGATTCGATCCGGCTAACGCAGAAGCACTGGCTGCCCTACTGAAAACCCATGGTATGCACGTTGATGCTGAAGAGGTTCTGACGCTGGAAGGCTTCTGTAAACTGCGTCGTGAACTGGATGCGCAGCCTTCCGGTTTCCTCGACAGCCGCATCCGCCGATTCCAGTCTTACGCTGAGATTAGCACCGAGCCGGGTCCGCATTTTGGCCTGGGTCTGGAAGCTTATGCCACCTGGACCTCGCCGATCCGTAAGTATGGCGACATGATCAACCATCGCCTGCTTAAGGCCATCATCAAAGGTGAGACAATTTCCCGCCCGCAGGATGATACGACTTTGCAGATGGCTGAACGTCGCCGCCTGAACCGTATGGCTGAACGTGATGTGGGTGACTGGCTGTATGCACGTTTTCTGAATGACAAAGCCGGTACCGACACCCGCTTTGCGGCCGAGATTATTGATGTCAGCCGTGGTGGTATGCGTGTACGTTTAATTGATAACGGCGCGGTAGCCTTTATTCCAGCCCCCTTCCTGCACGCAGTTCGTGATGAACTGGTGTGTAGCCAGGAAAGTGGTACGGTCCAGATCAAAGGTGAGGTGGTTTACAAAGTTACTGATGTCATTGACGTCACCATCGCCGAAGTGCGGATGGAAACCCGTAGCGTCATCGCGCGCCCTGCCATATAATACGCATTAACTCAACGACCTTTCTCTTTTGTGAAAGGTCGTTTTCTTTTTTCCCGACCAATTGCCTGCCACGCACTACACTTCTTTCATCCAGTCAGATTTATTTTTTACTATTTTCCGTTCGCCAGCTTTGCTTTTTCCTGAATCTGGATTACACATAAATATATAAATAAAACAATATGTTCAGCCATCATCACCCTTTGACTTATGGCTACCCTTACTTTTGAGGCTCTATGCGCTTTAAACGGGATAGTACACATCATGAAAGACGTTCGGGAGCTGGCTACGTTGTATAGCTATGTGGGCACCCATAACCCCTACTGGCGTTTGTCAGAGGATTGCAACATCCTGCACTTCTCTATTGACGAAGCGGCAGAAACGAACCTGAACATCGAATTATCACCTGAGCAAGCCGACCGCATTCGGGAGATGACGGTCATCACGTCAAGCCTGTTAATGACACTGTCGCTTGAAGACGACGATATCCCTGTTCACCTGGTTGGGCGGAAAATAAATAAACGCGAATGGGCCGGAAGTGCATCCGCCTGGGATGATACCCCTCCGGTTGCCCGCGATTTGGCACAAGGACTTTCTTTTGCCGAACAGGTGGTCTCTGAAGCCAACTCCGTTATTGTCATCCTTGACCGCATGGGCAACATTCAGCGTTTCAATCGCCTGTGTGAAGAATATACCGGCCTCAAAGAACGCGAAGTGATTGGTCAAAGTGTCTTCACGCTGTTTATGAGTCGACGCGAAGCCGCAGCCTCCAGACGCAACATCGATGTTTTCTTTCGCGAAGGCAACTCATATGAAGTCGAACGTTGGGTAAAGACCTGTAAAGGTCAGCGACTGTTTCTGTTTCGCAATAAATTTGTGCACAACGGTAGCGGTAAGAACGAAATATTTCTGATCTGCTCAGGTACCGATATCACCGAAGAACGGCGTGCTCAGGAACGCCTGAGAGTTCTGGCAAATACCGACTCCATTACCGGATTACCTAATCGGAATGCGATTCATGAACTGATCACTGAAGCCATTGAGAATGCAGGAGATACCCAGGTTGGTATTGTGTACCTCGATCTGGATAATTTCAAAAAAGTAAACGATGCCTACGGACATATGTTCGGCGATCAACTGCTGCAAAGCGTGTCGCTGGCAATTCTCAGCTGTCTTGATGATAACCAATTACTGGCCCGTTTTGGTGGCGATGAGTTTATTGTCCTCGCGACTCAAACATCTCAAGTGGCGCTGGAAGCCACAGCATCACGTATTTTGACCCGTTTGCGCCAGCCCTTCCGAATTGGCCTGATTGAGGTTTATACCGGTTGTTCGATTGGAATTTCCCTTGCTCCACAGCATGGACACGACTGCGAAAGCGTTATTCGCAATGCCGATACCGCCATGTATACCGCAAAGGAAGGCGGACGTGGACAATTCTGCGTTTTCTCTCCGGAAATGAACCAGCGAGTATTTGAGTATCTTTGGCTGGATACCAATTTGCGTAAGGCGCTGGAAAACGATCAACTGTTGATTCATTACCAGCCGAAAATAACATGGCGTGGTGAAGTACGTAGTCTGGAGGCGCTGGTGCGCTGGCAGTCCCCTGAACGTGGTCTCATTCCTCCGCTGGAGTTTATCTCCTACGCTGAAGAATCAGGCTTGATTGTGCCGCTGGGGCGCTGGGTTATTCTCGACGTTGTTCGTCAGGTCGCAAAGTGGCGCGATAAAGGGATTAATCTGCGAGTGGCCGTGAACGTTTCTGCTCGCCAGCTTGCCGATCAGACACTGTTTACCGACCTGAAACAGGTGCTTCACGACCTCAATTTTGAATATTGCCCTATCGATGTCGAATTGACCGAGAGCAGTTTAATTGAAAACGAACACCTGGCACTGTCCGTTATTCAGCAATTTAGCCAGCTTGGGGCACAGATCCATTTAGATGATTTTGGGACGGGTTATTCATCGTTGTCTCAACTGGCCCGCTTCCCACTTGATGCCATTAAGCTGGATCAGGCGTTCGTCAGGGATATTCATAAGCAACCCATTTCACAGTCGCTGGTGCGTGCCATTGTCGCGGTGGCGCAGGCGCTTAACCTACAGGTGATAGCTGAAGGCGTTGAAAGTACGAAAGAGGATGCTTTTTTGACCAAAAATGGCGTTAATGAACGTCAGGGTTTTTTGTTCGCCAAGCCAATGCCAGCCGCTGCGTTTGAACGTTGGTATAAACGTCATCTGAATAAAAAATTGCGCTAACGCAACAAGAAAAGTGGAAGGGATACACGTGAAAAATAGCCAAAAATGGACACTACGTGATGATCATATCTGTATGTAATCACAGAATATATAATATTCTTCAATCATTCATGTTAATACTATTTTTCCCTTCTCTTTTGGTATGAATTTCTGCATCATGAAATTCAAACCTTTTTGACATTAGGATGATGACCATGTCTGATATAGACGCACAACGTCTGGCCGAGCGCATTGATACCGTGCTGGATATTCTCGTTGCAGGCGATTACCACTCAGCTATCCACAATCTCGAAATTCTCAAGGCTGAACTGTTAGATACGGTCAAAGAAGATACAGCGTCTTTGTCAAAAAAACCGAAGGCCCCGTGGGAGATCTGATGACCTCACTCACGTTATGTCGCTGTAGCCATCAGATTTCAGATAACGCAGCTACCGTTTAATTTCCGATACGATATCGCTATAAAATTAATACTATGAATTCCCGACAACAATCTATTTTGCAGATGGTGATCGATAAAGGTCAGATGAGCGTGGCCGATCTGGCTAAAATCACCGGTGTCTCCGAAGTGACGATTCGACAGGATCTGAACACACTGGAAAAACAGAGCTACTTGCGCCGTGCGCACGGTTTTGCGGTGTCACTGAACAGTGATGATGTCGAAACGCGCATGATGACCAATTTCCCCCTTAAACGTGAACTGGCCGAATTTGCGGCGTCACTGGTTAATCCAGGTGAATCCGTCTTTATTGAAAATGGCAGCAGCAATGCGCTGCTGGCCAGAACGCTGGCGGAACAAAAAGATGTCACCATCATCACGGTCAGTAGCTACATCGCGCACCTTCTCAAAGAAACACCATGTGAAGTCATTCTCCTCGGTGGGATCTATCAGAAAAAAAGCGAGAGCATGGTCGGACCGTTGACTCGCCAATTTATTCAGCAGGTACATTTCAGTAAAGCCTTTATCGGTATTGATGGCTGGCAGGCCGACACCGGCTTCACCGGGCGTGATATGATGCGCTCTGATGTGGTTAATGCGGTTCTGGAAAAAGGCGCTGAGGTGATTGTACTCACCGATAGCTCTAAATTTGAGGCCATTCATCCCTACACGCTGGGTCCGTTGGACAGATTCAGTCGCGTAGTCACGGACTCCAGACTCAGCGCCAGTGTGCAAATGCAACTTGAACACTCGGGTTTAACCGTCAATATCATTGATGCTCACGCATAATACTTCAGCAGATGATTTGTCGGCGGGCAGATCATCTTCTCTCTGAGACTTATCCGACAGTCCAATTAAGACTTTTTACCTGTCGTTAACAGGATAAAGTCGTAGAATTAATGTTAGCGATATAACAGGAGCGAACAGTCACTTCAGGATTTGATTGTAATGCCCTGCGCTAAACGGTTTCGCGGAAATATCTTTAGTCGTCCTATTTTGGCGCTATCATTAAAGTGAACTGGATTCCGTGATTCAATAATTCAGGAGAAAGTATTATGTTAGTAACGAGCAAAAAAATGACCGCTGCCATTCTGGCGATTACACTAGCAATGTCTTTGAGTGCCTGCTCTAACTGGTCAAAACGTGACCGTAACACTGCGATAGGTGCTGGTGCTGGTGCGATAGGCGGTGCAGTCCTGACTGACGGCAGCACGCTGGGTACGCTGGGTGGTGCTGCAGTGGGTGGTATTATCGGCCACCAGGTGGGTAAATAATTTACGGTTGAACGGCTCGATATAATAATACGTTTACTTTTTCAGGTTTGTATTATTAGAAAAGCCACGGAGAGCATCCGTGGCTTTTTTATTAACCGCCAGCCAGCTTAACTTTCATTCCTTTGGCTTCCAGCAGCGATTTTATCAGGTCGCGTTTATCACCCTGAATTTCAATTACGCCGTCCTTCACTGCCCCACCACAACCACATTTTTTCTTCAGCTCTGCGGCCAATTTAACCAGTGTAGCGTCATCTTGATCAATACCGGTAATCAGGCAAACGCCCTTACCTTTACGACCGCTGGTCTGGCGCTGGATGCGAACAATGCCATCGCCCTTCGGACGCTCTGCTACCACTCTGGGTTCATCAATTCGCCCGGACTCAGTTGAATAAACCAGTCGAGAGTTTGAGTCGCTCATTTATGCACCTCGATTCAAAGAGGCGTTGATCATCTTCAGCGTTTGCGCCGGATCGTCCGACTGCGTGACTGGACGACCAATCACCATGTAATCCACGCCAGCAGCCAGCGCCTGCTGTGGCGTCATAATACGGCGCTGGTCACCCACCTCACTACCTTCAGGACGAATGCCTGGCGTCACCAGCTTAAATGTCTGTCCAAACGCCTGCTTGAACCTCACCGCTTCATGCGCCGAGCATACAACCCCGTCCAACCCACAATTCTGCGTCAAACGCGCCAACTTTTCAGCATGCTCCGCGGGTGACAACGTCACACCAAGATCGGCAAGGTCGCTGGCTTCCATACTGGTCAGGACCGTCACTGCAATTAACAGTGGCGCATCTTTACCAAAAGGCCGTAATGCCTCGCGGGCAGCGGTCATCATTCGTACCCCACCGGAAGCATGCACGTTTACCATCCAGACGCCAAGGTCAGCAGCTGCCGCGACGGCATGCGCCGTGGTGTTGGGAATATCATGAAATTTCAAATCCAGAAAGACGTCGAAGCCACGCTGTTGCAGATCCCGTACCAATTGAGGTCCAAAAAGCGTGAACATCTCTTTGCCCACTTTCAAACGACAATCTCGGGGATCAATTCTGTCGACAAACGCTAATGCCTTATCACGATTTGAGTAATCCAACGCGACAACGACGGGAGAATCAGTAGCAGCACGGGAAGAAGATGAAGCAGTAAACGTCATGACCAGACCTTCTTGATGATGGGCGCACGAGCGGCGCAAAATGGGTAAACGGCGTGCATTCTACCTGTGGTAATAGAAAATTAACAGGCGCGTTTACATTTCTGCGAAGCGATGTGGCACAGGAGCCTGAGGGCTGGTTGAAGAAAAATAAATAAGTATGTTGTAACTAAAGTGAATTTTTTTTAAAAATTAAAGCCCGTCCAGACCGCGAATTGGCTTAATGGTTGACCAGGAGCGGCACGATGGGCAGTGCCAGTACAGCGAATAAGCAGTAAACCCACACTTCTGGCAACGATAGCGCGGCTTGCTGCGCACCTGCTCACCAACCATATCGCGCAGGACCATCAGACTCTCTTTTGCGCGCCCTTCTTCTGCTTCATTAAGGTGGTAATCCATCAGTTTATGGAACACACGCATCGTCGGATGACGTTGCAACTGACGGGTAATATAAACCTGTGCAGTATCAGTACCCTCGCGCGCCTCAAGAATATCAGCCAGCATCAACTCAGCGGCAGCACCGGTGTTTTCTTCGACCGCACGGCGTAAAAACTCCGCCCACTCATCGTTTTTACCCAGCTGTTGGTAGCAGCTCTGCAGCATTTCCAGCGTTTCACTGACCAACTCTTTATCCTGGGAGATCACGCGTTGCAGGCATTCAACGGCCTTCGCGTAATCACCCTTCAACATGTAAACGCGCCCCATCATAATCGAGACACGAGCACTGTTTTTGTCTGCAGCGGCTCCTTTTTTCAGCAATGCCATGGCGCGATCCATATCGTCGCTGCCCATTTGCTGCAAGGCCAGTTCACAGTAAAAATGCGCGATTTCAATACGCTGATTATCTTTGCCGAGTTTCACCAGACGTTCTGCAACATCAATGGCTTTTTGCCATTCACTGGTTGCCTGATAGATTTGCAACAGTTGTTGCAATGCCCCCACACGGAAATCCGTTTCATCAGTTAGCTGATTGAACATGTCTTCCGCACGGTCATACAACCCGGCAGCCATGTAGTCACGTCCCAACTGCTGCACAGCCAACAAACGTTGCTCATAAGTCAGCGAAGCACTTTCCATGAGGGTTTGGTGGATACGGATAGCGCGGTCGACTTCACCGCGTGAGCGGAACAGGTTTCCGAGGGTGAGATGAGCCTCAACGGTGCCTGTATCCTCTTTCAACATATCGAGGAACAGATCCACCGCTTTATCTTGTTGGTTGCTCAAGAGGAAGTTAACCCCGGCGACATAGTCGCGCGAAAGACGGTTAGCTTCATCCTGCTTAGTTTGTTGCGCACTTCTGCGACCCATATACCACCCATAGGCAGCGGCTACAGGTAAAAGCAGAAACAACAACTCCAACATAAATAATTATTCCTTCACAACCGACGAGTCGGCAGTTACCGCAACGTCGGTCGCAGGCGCAAGCTGGTTTTCCAGGCGTTTAATTTTACGTTCGGCCCGGGCAAGAGACACCCGAACCTTCAGCCAGAAGAGGCCGCAAATTAACCAACCAATCGCAAAACCTGCAGCAAACAATACAGCAAGCAGCGTGGAGATACGATACTCACCCTGAGCTAGCAGGTAATTAAACGTAACCTGTTGATCGTTTTGCGCACCCAATGTCACCGAAATAACAAAAATCGCCAACACCAGTAAGAAAATGAGTAAATATTTCACATTACTTCCCGTTATGTGGTTTGAGCGAATAAATCGTGTACAACTTACCGCATTAAGCCCTTTAAATTACCATTTTCACGACGAGTGCGAAACGGAAAAGCGCCTTACGCTGTATGATTTGAGGGCAAAATTTGAAAAATCAATCACGGTCTGCGTTATTGCTCACGCTGCGCTATTTCCTTTGTCTCCTGGGCGGGCGGTGTTAGAGGTCCACATACTCGCTGTGCAAGCCATGTTGCCAGCGTAATCAGCAACCACGAAATCAGCGTCGCAACAACCAAATCGCGCGGCCAGTGCATGCCCAGAAGCAAACGACTCCCCATTACGCCGGCCGCCCAGACCAGTAGGAACACAATCGTCAGCGTGCGTCTGCGTGGCCATAACAACCCGACACCCAGTAACGCCCAACTGGCAGCAAACAGGGTATGCCCGGAAGGGAAAGCAAAACCGGTCTCTTTTTGCCAGTGCTTACGTAAAAAAGGTGGAATATCCTGCTGCCCGGACAACTGCTCTTTTACTAAGTGCCCGCGATCTTTACGTTTTAAAGTGTAGAACTCATCTACCGGAACATGGTGCGTTTTTTCCAGCCACAGAACAAATGGCCGGGGCTCCTGCACCCTCTCTTTAACCCAGGATTTCATACCCTGGCCAATTAAGATAGCCGCCGCCAGGATCGCAAATAGCATAACCGCAGCTTTCAGACGAAATCGCAGGCACCACAAAAACCACGTACAGAGAACAACATGGGTGATAATCCCCCAGGGTTGCGTCACCGTTTCAGTTACCCAGTATAAGGATTTTAACCACCAGACATTCTGCCCAGGCTGCCAGCTCCAGCCAGATATCCATACGGAAACCGGCATAATCAGTAACAGTGCTGCGCCTACAGTGGTTCGCTTGGCAATAGACAGCATTGCGTCTCCTTTCGTCGATAAGTCCCACAATCATAACTGAAAAATCCGCACACCGGGAAAATTGACAATTTTGTGCCATTCGGAAATGAATGCGTTGCTGCAATTAGGTGAACACCCTTGCCTTATGGCAAAATAGTGCAATACAGAAGCCAACAGGCGACGGCACGCACAGTGCCAGCATAATCTGGAGAATTACATGCAGCTTAAACGTGTGGCAGAAGCCAAACTGCCAACCCCCTGGGGTGATTTCCTGATGGTGGGATTTGAAGAACTGGCAACCGGACACGATCATGTCGCACTGGTTTTTGGCGACATTTCAGGCCAGACGCCTGTCCTGGCACGTGTTCACTCCGAATGTCTGACCGGCGATGCGCTGTTCAGTCTGCGTTGTGATTGTGGCTTTCAGTTGGAAGCGGCGCTTACGCATATCGCTGAAGAAGGACGCGGTATTCTGCTCTACCATCGTCAGGAAGGACGTAACATCGGCCTGTTGAATAAGATCCGCGCCTATGCGTTGCAGGATCAGGGCTATGACACCGTCGAAGCCAACCATCAGTTAGGCTTTGCGGCGGACGAGCGTGACTTCACCTTGTGTGCGGATATGTTCAAATTATTGGGCGTGGATGAAGTCCGTCTGCTGACCAATAACCCGAAGAAAGTGGAAATTCTGACAGAAGCTGGGATCAATATTGTGGAGCGTGTGCCGCTAATTGTTGGCCGTAACCCGAAGAATGAACACTATCTGGATACCAAAGCCGCCAAGATGGGACATCTGTTAAGTGAGTGACATTCTCTCTTGCGGACGATACAAAAAGCCTGCTTCCGCAGGCTTTTTTATAATTTAATTCAACATGTTACGAATAACATAGTGCAAAATACCATCGTTTTGGTAATAGGTCAGCTCTGTCGCGGTATCAATACGACAGCGACACGAAATCACCTCTTTTCGCCCATCCGCGCGGACCATATTCACCGGGATAGTCGCTCCCGGTTTAATGTTTTGTAAGTCCGTAATATCAATGACCTCCTCCCCGGTTAACCCCAGGGTTTTACGTGTAACCCCCTGCGGAAATTCCAGAGGCAGGATCCCCATGCCAATCAGGTTAGAACGGTGGATTCGCTCAAAGGACTCGGCGATTACTACGCGAATACCCAACAAACGCGGGCCTTTCGCAGCCCAGTCCCGACTGGAACCCGACCCATACTCCTTACCGGCAACAATCGCCAGCGGGGTCTTCTCTTGCTGGTATTGCATGGCGGCGTCATAGATAGCCATCACTTCTGTACCCGGCAAATGACGCGTCATCCCCCCTTCCACACCCGGTACCATTTCGTTACGGATACGGATATTGGCAAACGTACCACGCATCATTACTTCGTGGTTTCCGCGACGAGAACCGTAGGAGTTAAAATCTTTACGCTCAACACCGTGGTTTTGCAAATAACGCCCGGCTGGGCTATCTGGCTTGATGCTCCCCGCAGGAGAAATATGATCGGTGGTGACGGAATCCCCCAGCATCGCCAGGATACGTGCACCATGAATGTCCTGGACCGGGTCCGGCTTCGCCTGCATACCATCAAAGAACGGTGATAAACGGATGTAGGTTGAGTCCGACTGCCAGCCATAGGTATCTGCGCGATCAACATGAATCGACTTCCATTCCGGCGTGCCTTCGAACACTTCGGCATACTCTTTATGAAACATCTCGGTAGAGACCTGCTCCACGGCACGGGCAATTTCCTGCGCACTCGGCCAGATATCTTTCAGATAGATAGGATCGCCGTTTCTGTCATGACCCAGCGGATCTTTCGTCAGGTCAATATTCATATTCCCGGCCAGCGCATAAGCCACCACCAGCGGCGGAGAGGCCAGCCAGTTTGTCTTCACCAGCGGGTGGATACGCCCTTCAAAGTTACGGTTACCGGAAAGCACCGCCCCTACCGTCAGATCACCTTTTTTAATCGCCGTTTCTATAGGGTCGGGTAACGGGCCAGAGTTGCCGATACAGGTAGTACAGCCATAACCAACAAGGTTAAAACCCAACTCATCAAGGTACGGCGTCAGTTTTGCCTGCGCCAGGTAATCAGAAACGACTTTTGACCCAGGCGCCAGCGACGCTTTCACCCACGGCTGGCGCTTCAGACCAAGCGTGACCGCTTTTTTCGCCAGCAATCCAGCCGCCATCAGGACGCTGGGGTTGGAGGTGTTGGTACATGACGTAATCGCTGCAATCACCACAGCACCATCCGGTAGCTGATATTGATGACCGCTCATGACATAGTCGACCGGCTGACGATCTTTTTGCGAGCTATTCACTTCAAGTTCATTACTCGCGGCGAATGCTTTCGGCACATCACCCAATGCGACACGATCTTGTGGACGCTTCGGCCCGGCCAGGCTGGCTTCCACAGTGTCCATGTCCAGCTCCAGTGAACTGGTAAACACAGGCTCATCACCTGGGTTACGCCACATCCCCTGTGCTTTAGCATAAGCACCGACTAATTCAACCTGCTCTTCACTACGCCCACTCAGACGCATGTACTCAAGAGTTACCCCGTCAATCGGGAAAAAACCGCAGGTTGCGCCATATTCCGGCGACATGTTAGCAATGGTCGCCCGGTCAGCGAGCGGCAGGCTGTCCAACCCATCACCATAGAACTCAACAAATTTACCGACCACGCCGTGCTTACGCAGCATCTGGGTAACAGTCAGAACCAGATCGGTCGCGGTGATACCTTCCCGTAGTTTACCAACCAGTTTGAAGCCCACGACATCCGGAATCAGCATTGAAACCGGTTGCCCCAGCATGGCGGCCTCTGCTTCAATCCCTCCGACACCCCAGCCCAGCACACCGAGACCATTAATCATTGTCGTATGGGAATCGGTGCCAACCAGCGTATCGGGGTAAGCCACCCACTCACCGTCCTGTAATTCGCTCCAGACGGCTTTACCGAGGTATTCAAGGTTAACCTGGTGGCAAATCCCCGTCCCCGGCGGCACGACGCTAAAGCGACTAAATGCTTGTTGTCCCCATTTCAGGAACACATAACGCTCATGGTTACGCTCCATTTCCAGTCGCACGTTCTCTTCAAAAGCATCATCGTCACCAAAACGATCGACCGTAACGGAGTGATCAATAACCAGATCAACAGGTGAAAGCGGGTTCACTTTTGCTGTATCCCCGCCAAGGCGTTTAACCGCTTCGCGCATGGCAGCCAGATCGACCACCGCCGGAACGCCGGTAAAGTCCTGCATGAGAACGCGAGCGGGTCGGTAGGCAATTTCGCGCTCGGCATGCGCCGTTTTCAACCATTGCGCCAGAGCATGAATATCCTCTTCGGTAACAGAGTCACCGTCCTGCCAGCGAAGCAGGTTTTCCAGCAATACTTTTAGCGATTTAGGTAAACGGGTGATATCACCCAGTGATTTGGCAGCCAGGGGCAAACTGTAGTAGCGGTAGGTTTTATCTTTAACCTGCAATGTGTCCTTACTGGCTTCTCGTAGGGTAGACGACATAGCTCCTCCTTAAATGACAGGGTTGGATCCCCTGATTTTCCTCAGGGTTAGTATTAAAGATAACACAAACAAAATGTAACGCTTTGATAACAACTCAAATTGATAAACGAGGAGAACGACAAAAGGTAACAAACTATGCAAGTGGCGGGGAATAAGATTGAAATACGGTAAATGAACGGACCCGATACATCGATGCAACCGACAATACGCTGTTTAGCTGGCGTACTACGATTGCGCTGTGATTATTCATACTGAATTCAATCAGCATGGTAATACTTATTATTATAAAAAACGTATTGCTTATTATTCTTGCTTATCATCTTCAATAAACAGATCAATAAATGCCCGTTGCTCGGGTAAAAGATCCCACGAAGCGGGAATATCCTGCTTTTTGTCTACAACGGTTTCATTCTCTTGCTCATTATTATGATGAGCAGGTGTAACAGTGGACTGTTGTTCCTGTGTGGACATCAGTTACCCCCAGATTTTCCAGACCACCAGAGCAACCACGATCCAGAACACGGCGGAGCCCAGAAACACGGTGAACCATGCTTTACGTTTCATCGCGGGATCTCTGCGCGCAGGCTGGTTTCCAGAAGGCATTGCTAACCTCATACTATCGAAATCACTTATCATTTAGGCACCAAACAATCGGTACAATTAATCATCAGATAGGAGGAATCCTAATAAAAACGTCCTGAAAAAGCCAGATAATTTTCGAACCCAGCTTTATAAATAACTTAATTGTTTGATCGGTTATAAATATTTGAAAGAGATTTTGGCAGGGTTACTCATTTGAAACTACTTTGAAGAATGTTTTCCATAAATAATATAGGGATAATAGACAATTAAAAAATCATGAATACATTCAACGACCCCGCTGGTATGGCTGGAGAACCAGGATACCAACGAGGCAACTTCCGTTATTATTTCTCTGGCAATTTAATATCTTTGAACATAGCTTCAATGTCATCGTTGGAACGCAACGCCACCGCTGTATCCACCACATCGCGTGTCAGATGCGGTGCGAAACGCTGAATAAAATCATACATGTAGCTGCGTAAAAACGTGCTACGACGAAAACCAATTTTAGTGGTACTGTGACTGAAAATATCATGAGCATCAACACGCACCAGATCCGGATCAGAGATAGGATCCACTGCCATGCTGGCAATCACGCCCACGCCCAGCCCAAGTCGGACATAGGTTTTTATCACATCAGCATCGGTTGCGGTAAAAACAATACGCGGCTCAAGACCCGCGCGATTAAACGCAGTATCCAGTTCTGAGCGCCCCGTAAAACCAAAGGTGTAAGTCACCAACGGATATTGCGCCAGCTCTTCAATGGATACAGAGGCTTTGCCCGCCAACGGATGGTCTGGCGTAACAACAATCGAACGGTTCCAGTGATAGCATGGCAACATCACCAGATCATCGTACAAATGCAATGCTTCCGTCGCGATGGCAAAATCAGCATTCCCCTTCGAAACAGCCTCGGCAATTTGCGTCGGCGATCCCTGATGCATATGCAACGAAACGCGAGGATAACGCTCAATAAAACCTTTAATCACGTTGGGCAGCGCGTAACGCGCCTGGGTGTGCGTGGTGGCGATATACAACGAGCCTTTGTCGGGCCAGGTATGTTCACCAGCAACCGATTTAATGGCATCCACTTTAGACAAGACTTCGCGGGCAATACGAATAACTTCCTGCCCTGCCGGAGTCACCTGCGTCAGGTGCTTACCGCTACGGGCAAAAATCTGGATGCCAAGCTCATCTTCCAGCATACGAACTTGCTTACTGATCCCTGGCTGGGAGGTATAGAGTCCTTCGGCCGTTGAGGAGACATTAAGGTTGTGATTTACCACCTCAACGATATAGCGAAGCTGCTGTAATTTCATGTTAAGCCATCCAGAATTATGCCATCAGAACATCGTTTAAAAGCAGACTCACACGCGCTGCTAATACGATTTAATAATAAAAAGCCTGCCAACTATAACCACTATATCATTTCTATGTGATCTGTATAGGCATGACAAAAAATAATACGCCAGAAACAAAAAGGGCCGCTTACGCGACCCTTTGAGGAGAAATTCAGCCGGAATGCTGTTATTTCTTCCCTTCTACCCATTTGCCATCAACGAAAAATGCAGACCACCCGGTTGCTTTACCGTCTTTTTCCGCAGCGACATACTGCTGCTTAGTTTTACGGCTAAAGCGAACCATCGACTTATTACCATCGGGGTCCGTCTGCGGCGCATCGGCCAGATAGCGCAGTTTTTCCGGCAAACGATCGCGGAAGCGATACAACTCTTCCACTAACGGCGCACGGGTTTCACGTGATTTCGGGAAGGTGTTCGCAGCCAGGAAAATACCTGCTGCACCATCACGCAACACGAAATACGCGTCCGATTTTTCACACGGCAGTTCCGGCAACGGAACAGGATCTTCTTTCGGCGGAGCCACTTCGCCGTTACGCAGGATCTTACGGGTGTTTTTACACTCGTCGTTAGTACATGCCATGTATTTACCGAAACGCCCCATTTTCAGGTGCATTTCAGAACCACATTTCTCGCACTCAACGACAGGACCGTCATAACCCTTAATGCGGAACTCGCCCTCTTCGATTTCGTAACCATCGCAGGTCGGGTTGTTACCACAGACATGCAGCTTACGTTTTGGATCGATGAGATAGCTGTCCATCGCCGTACCACACTTCTGGCAGCGACGTTTCGCGCGCAAAGCGTTGGTTTCCGCGTCGTCGCCTTCCAGCACGTTCAATACTTCGTTTTCCGGCACCAGGTTAATGGTGGTTTTGCAACGCTCTTTCGGGGAAAGTGCGTAGCCGGAGCAACCAAGGAAAACGCCGGTGCTGGCGGTACGAATACCCATCTTGCGCCCACATGTCGGGCAATCAATGCTGGTCAGCACCATCTGGTTCGGACGCATACCGCCTTCTTCAGGATCTTTCTCGGCTTTATCCAGTTGCTGAGTAAAATCGCTGAAGAAGTTGTCGAGCACACCTTTCCACTCGGCTTCGTGGTTCGCCACCTGGTCAAGGCTGTCTTCCATCTGCGCGGTGAAATCGTAGTTCATCAACTCGCGGAAGTTTTCTTCCAGACGATCGGTGACAATTTCACCCATTTTTTCAGCGTAAAAGCGACGGTTCTCCACGCGCACATAACCGCGATCCTGAATCGTAGAAATGATCGACGCATAGGTAGATGGACGACCAATGCCACGCTTTTCAAGCTCTTTAACCAACGACGCTTCACTAAAGCGCGCAGGCGGTTTAGTAAAGTGCTGTGCTGGCGTCAGTTCAATAAGCGTCAGCGTATCGCCTTTTTCTACCGCCGGTAAAATGCGATCTTCATCACCCTTACGCAGTGCAGGCATTACTTTCGTCCAGCCATCGAATCGCAGAATACGACCGCGCGCCTTCAGACGGAAATCACCCGCGCCCACGGTCAGCGTGGTGGAGTCGTATTTGGCTGGCGTCATCTGACAGGCAACAAACTGGCGCCAGATCAGTTGATACAGTTTTTGCGCATCGGCTTCCATATCTTTCAGCGATTCCGCCTGTACGGCGACATCGGAAGGACGGATAGCTTCGTGCGCTTCCTGCGAGTTCTCTTTGCTGGCGTACTGGTTCGCGCTCTCCGGCAAATATTTTTTGCCAAAATTATCGCTGATGTAATCGCGAACCATCGTCACCGCATCCTGGCTCAGGTTGGTTGAGTCAGTACGCATATAAGTGATGTAACCCGCTTCATACAAGCGCTGCGCCATCATCATGGTTTTCTTCACACCGAAGCCCAGACGCGTGCTGGCGGCCTGCTGTAGCGTGGAGGTGATGAACGGCGCGCCCGGCTTGCTGCTGGTCGGCTTATCTTCTCGTTCCAGAACGCTGTAGCGCGCTTTTTCCAACAGGCTAACGGCAGCAAGCGTTTGTTCCCGGTTGACCGGGCGGAACGGTTTATCATTCTGATGCGTCACCTCAAGCGGTAACGCGTCGCCGCCTGGCGTGGTGGTGTTGGCATCAATCTCCCAGAACTCTTCTGGAACAAATGCTTTGATTTCGCGTTCACGCTCAACCACCAGACGCACAGCAACCGACTGTACGCGGCCAGCTGACAGACCGCGCGCAATTTTTTTCCACAGCAGCGGCGACACCATATAGCCCACAACACGGTCCATAAAGCGGCGCGCCTGTTGCGCATTGACACGGTCGATGTTCAGTTCGCCAGGTTTTTCAAACGCCTGACTAATAGCATTTTTGGTAATTTCGTTAAACACCACACGGCTGTAGCGGGTGTCATCGCCGCCGATCACTTCCCGCAGGTGCCACGCAATGGCTTCCCCTTCGCGGTCAAGGTCGGTTGCGAGATAGATGTGGTCGGCTTTTTCAGCCAGTTGCTTCAGTTCAGAAACCACTTTCTCTTTACCGGGCAGCACTTCATAGCGCGCATCCCAGTTGTGCCACGGGTCAACACCCATACGATTGACGAGAGCGCCACGTTCATCCTTTTTGGGCTTTTTAGCCGTTTTGGTGGAGGTTGAGTCGGCGCTCTTTTTAGTTGCTGAGCCACTGGTCGGCAAATCACGGATATGACCGACGCTGGATTTCACCACGTAGTCATTACCCAGATACTTGTTGATCGTTTTGGCTTTTGCCGGGGACTCAACGATGACAAGAGCTTTACCCATATTCACCTTTACCTAATTTGATTCTTCCAGAATGCGTCGCACGTTGATTCACCTTCCACTGGCGACGAGACATCGATATGGTCTCTACGTCTGCGGATATCAACCCCTTAAACTGATTCGCGCTTGCAATGTAACTCTCATATAACTGAGTTAACAGGCTTTTTTGCTCACAAACGCTATAGCACGACGAAGTATTGGTCGAATGTCAAGCAAATCTGTTGCCAGATTGACGAAAGCGTCACACTGTACCTGATAAAATGCGTTACGCAACTTTATTAGCATGCAAAAACAAATCTCGCCAGTTGTAACACCGTCGTAAAACCTTCATTTATGTCAGGGAATATTTGCCCATAAGCGGGGCTCAGCGTAGACTAATGTCCTTGTTTAAGGAGTAAATCATGCATAAAGACACTCAACCCATCGATCGCGAAACACTGCTGATTGAAGCCAACAAAATCATTCGTGAGCATGAGGACACGCTGGCGGGGATTGTCGCCACCGGTGTTACGCAGCGAAATGGCGTACTGGTTTTCAGCGGAGATTACTTTTTAGACGAGCAAGGGCTACCGACGCCTAAAAGTACGGCTGTGTTTAATATGTTTAAACACCTGGCACACGTACTTTCTGAAAAGTATCACCTGATCGATTAACGCAAGAAATCATTTGCCGGATGGCGGCGCTGCCTTCTCCGGCCTACGATGCTCTGAACCTGTAGGCCGGATAAGATGCGTGAGCATCGCCATCCGGCAATTGCAATTTTACATCAGAGGTTTCTGCCCCCGCTGCCACCAGCGCATCAGCAAACGGTCAGCGCTCTCCGCCGCACTACCGGTAAAACGGTCCATCAGTTTTTTACGCTGCAGGTAACGTACGTTCAATACCTCGCGGCCCTCCATCAACCCGAGGATCACCTCATCGCTGGTATTGATCTCATCCACCAACCCGTTTGCCAGCGCCTGTTGACCAAACCAGTGTTCACCCGTGGCAACCTGCTCAATGTCCAGAGTCGGACGCATGCGCTGCACAAAATCTTTAAACAGATGATGCGTTTCGTTCAGATCTTCACGGAATTTCTGCCGCCCTTCTTCCGTGTTTTCACCGAGTAAGGTCAACGTACGCTTATACTGTCCGGCGGTGTGCAGTTCGATATCAATATCTTTCCCTTTCAGGAAACGGTTAAAGTTCGGGATCTGCGCTACGACGCCAATTGAGCCGACGATAGCAAACGGCGCCGAGACAATTTTATCCGCCACGCAGGCCATCATATATCCGCCGCTGGCAGCGACTTTATCTACCGTGACGGTTAGCGGGATCTGCTTATCACGCAGGCGTTGTAACTGGGACGCAGCCAGGCCATAACCATGTACCACACCACCCGGACTTTCAAGACGCACCACCACCTGGTCCAGGGGTTTAACGACCGCCAGCACTGCCGTCACTTCTTCGCGTAATGCGCTGACTTCATGGGCATCCATACTGCCTTTAAAATCAAGTACCCATACACGCGGTTTATCAGATGACGTGCTGTCTCCCAGTTTCGCTTTTGCCTTCGCCGCTTTCGCCTCCAGCTTATGTTTCTTTTTCTGCGCCTTGTGCCAGAGTTTTTGCTGATGCCCATCTAACAGGGCCAGCGACAGGTCTTCCTTCATCTCTTTATATTGATCGCTGAGATTAATAACCCGCAATTCTCCACGCTGACGTTTGCGTTGTGTCGCGTTCACAATCAGCATGACAATGACCGCAATAGCCACCACAACAGTGGCAATTTTTGCCAAAAACAGCCCATATTCAGACAACAATTCCACAAGACCCACCTTGGTTAAACAACGCTACTTTCGCTCAGTGTACAACAGCCTTGTTAACCCGTCTTGTTTCATCCATCTGGTGAGTAATCAGCAAAAAGCATGACAAAGCGTTCATTTTGCGGTGTTATTGCCTTTGGCTGATTGAAAAAGAACAGGGTTTAAGGCATAAAGCCCAAAAGTTATCGCGAACGAGATGGCCAGACGTCGCCGAGGAGTAGCCGTGCATTACCAACCTAAACAAGACCTTCTACAGGGCCGCATTATTCTTATCACCGGTGCCAGCGATGGTATCGGACGCGAAGCCGCGCAGACCTATGCGCGCTATGGCGCGACGGTTATCCTGCTTGGGCGTAACGAAGAAAAACTGCGTCAGGTTGCCCGCACTATCGCCGATGAAAACGGAACACAACCACAGTGGTTTACACTGGATCTACTGACCTGTACCTCTGAAGAATGTCACCAGCTTGCGCAGCGCATTGCTGCACATTTTCCGCGTCTGGATGGCGTACTGCATAACGCCGGATTACTCGGCGATATTTGTCCAATGAGTGAACAAAACCCGCAGGTCTGGCAGGATGTGATGCAGGTAAATGTAAATGCCACTTTTATGCTGACTCAGGCATTGCTGCCGTTGTTACTCAAATCCGATGCCGGATCGCTGGTCTTTACCTCTTCCAGTGTCGGTCGCCAGGGACGCGCCAATTGGGGAGCATATGCCACCTCAAAATTTGCGACCGAAGGGATGATGCAGGTTCTGGCTGATGAGTATCAAAACCGTCATCTGCGCGTAAACTGTATCAATCCTGGTGGGACGCGAACTGGCATGCGAGCCAGCGCATTCCCAACGGAAGATCCGCAAAAATTGAAAACTCCCGCCGATATTATGCCGCTCTACCTGTGGCTGATGGGCGATGACAGCCGCCGTAAAACCGGTATGACTTTCGATGCCCAGCCGGGCCGTAAACCAGGAATTGCCTAATGAGTGAAGAACGCTATCAACAGCGCCAGCAGCGCGTAAAAGACCGGGTTGACGCCCGTGTTGCCGCAGCGAAAGATGAGCGCGGAATTATCATCGTGTTCACTGGTAATGGTAAGGGAAAAACCACCGCCGCGTTCGGTACCGCCACGCGCGCGGTGGGTCACGGGAAAAAAGTCGGCGTGGTGCAATTTATTAAGGGCACATGGCCAAACGGCGAAAGAAACCTGCTCGAACCTCATGGTGTAGAATTTCAGGTGATGGCGACCGGGTTTACCTGGGAAACACAGAATCGTGAAGCTGACACCGCTGCCTGTCTGGCAGTGTGGGAACACGGTAAGCGGATGCTGGCCGATCCTGAGCTGGATATGGTTGTGCTGGATGAACTGACGTATATGGTGGCCTACGACTACCTACCGCTTGAAGAGGTGATCAACGCCTTAAATGCGCGCCCAGCCCAGCAAACGGTCATTATTACTGGTCGAGGATGCCATCGCGATATTCTGGAGTTAGCCGACACGGTCAGCGAGTTGCGTCCGGTCAAGCATGCTTTTGAAGCGGGCATTAAAGCCCAAATGGGGATTGATTACTAACAGCAGGCCGGATAAAGCGCTTGCGCCGCATCCGGCTCCACGCTAACGCCTGATGGCGCTTCGCTTATCAGGCCTGCTCATGATTAACCGTTGTTGCTGCGCCCACCCGGACGACGGCTGCTGCCGACCTGAGAGTGACGTTTCACCGCACGGCGGATCTGATTCGCTTTCATGCGACGACGGTCTTTCTCAACAGCGACTTTAGACGTGGTTTCCGGTTTCAACTCCACCAGTTCACGCAGATAGTTGGTCTGCGCAAGATCAAGCTCTGTCCAGCCACCACGCGGCAGGCCTTTCGGCAGTGGGATATCACCGTAACGGACACGGATAAGACGACTAACCTGCACGCCTACCGCTTCCCACAGGCGACGAACCTCGCGGTTGCGGCCTTCAGTCAGCGTGACGTTATACCACTGGTTGATCCCTTCACCACCGCTAAACTTGATGGTTTTAAACGCCGCCGGACCATCTTCCAGCTGTACGCCACGGCTCAGATCGCGCAGTTTAGCATCGTCAACCTGACCGAACACACGCACCGCGTACTCGCGTTCAACTTCACGGCTCGGGTGCATCAAACGGTTCGCCAGTTCACCATCAGTAGTAAACAGCAGCAGACCACAGGTATTGACGTCCAGACGACCAACGGCAATCCAGCGTGCATCGCGCAGTTTTGGCAGGCGATCAAATACGGTCGGACGACCTTCCGGGTCGTTACGGGTACACAGTTCACCTTCTGGCTTGTAGTAGGCCAGAACGCGGCAGATTTGTTCTGCAGATTCTTTCACCGAAATAAGATGACCGTCGATACGGATTTTCAGACCCGGTGTCACTTCAACGCGATCGCCGAGCGTGGCAATTTTGCCATCAACGCTCACGCGACCCGCGGCAATTATGGATTCAATTTCACGGCGAGAACCGTGGCCAGCGCGCGCCAGCACTTTTTGTAACTTTTCGCTCATAGAGCTTCCTTTAGATGTCGCCTTCACAGGCGTCTGGTATACTTTCAAAAACAACGAGTTAACTAAAAAATCAACTTAACTCATTGATCTGTAACTCTTTCATGGTACACAGAATGGCAAACAACGTGTCACACAAGCTGTCACACACAATGATTCGTGGGCGCACATATTACACTAACTTTAGACTAAATGATTCAACAAGTTTTGTGCGCTTAAGTCTCGGTACTGATAGCCGAAAGCAAGCAGAAGTGATCATGAACCAAATCCGTCCTTTCATTTCCCTTGTGCAGAATGGAACGATGAGCCTCGATGAGTTCAAACGCAAAATACAGGGCTACCGAGCCGCTACTAAGCAGGACTTTGACAACTATCTTCTACATGCACTCGAAAGGGATGTTGCCGAAGTGAAGCGTCTGCCAGAGTTAGGACGATGGCACAGAAACATGAATCCTGACCATCCTTTAACAGCTTCTGATACGATTGAGGCAGCTCAAGGTTACTCAGAAGCACACTTCCAACGCATGATGAATGGTAGCGATCAAATGGCAAACGAAGTGCTTGCAAGTCTTCAGATGATGAAACTTGAACTTTCCAAGGATGATTTGCCCCTTGCTAATCAAGTGGGCGCTGCTATTGATATGAGCCGCGCGACCGTCGCGCAAGCCTATGAAGCATTCTTTTCGAATGATCTGCTGCGATATCGCCAACTCGTTGCCACACTGCAAGCTCAGTTAGAAGAGCAGAAACTGAAATCCTCACCGCAAAGTATTGTTCAAGCAAACCAGTCTTTATCAACGGAATTTAAAGACACAGCAAGCCAGGAAATCAAACTATCCGAAGCATGGACTCGGTATGTTGAAGAAAAAGGTCAAAAATGGCGTACAAGCATTGCTAACGAGAACCAGCGTTTCTTTGATGTACTGATTTACGTTGTTGGTGATAAACCGATTGATCGGGTTACAAAGCAAGATATTCGTGAAGCGCTGAAAGTGACCGAAAACTTACCTACTCGTATTAAGCTGCCATACAAGCATCTATCTTTGCCTGAATGCATTGATTATGACGTTCCAGAGGAAGACCTGATCAGTAGCCAGCATGTTGTAAAACATCTCAAGATCTGGCGCTCGCTTTTTAAAACTTACCTCGTTGACACCAAAGATCTGTTAGAGAAATCCCCTACCGACGGAATCTCATTTGAGGTGAAGCCAAACCGTAGAGGCCATTTCAGTAACGCTGAGTTGAGTAAACTTAAGACCAAGCTGTTCTCACTGGAAAACAACGATTGGCGCAAATGGTACTTCCTTACCCTCATTTATACTGGTGCTCGACGTGGTGAGATTGCCTCTATCAGAAAGCGGGACATTCGTTTAGATGAAGAAACTTCACGCTGGTACATTTTTATAGAAGATGGGAAAACCGAACAAGCCCAACGCCAGATACCACTCCATAGGATTTTAGAGTCAGGTTTGCTCAATCTTGCCGAAACTCTTAATGATAGCGATCTAATTTTCTTTGACTTACCTAACTACACTACCGCTACTGAAGAATGGGCTAAGTTGATGAATGAAACTGGTGTTCCTGATTATGATGAGTTTGGACTAAAAAGGCGCATTGAATCGCCACGGATAATCTAGACACTTCCGAGCCGTTGATAATACTGGTTTTCATATTCTGTCGGTGACATATCATCGCTGGAACCATGCCGACGCTTACTGTTATAAAACATTTCGATGTAATCAAAAATATCACTGCGGGCTTCTTCCCGCGTTCCGTAGATCTTTTTCTTTATCCGTTCGCGTTTCAACAACTGGAAAAAGCTTTCTGCAACCGCATTATCATGGCAGTTACCGCGACGGCTCATGCTGCCTTCCAGGCCGTGTGATTTCAGGAACGACTGCCACTCATGGCTTGTGTACTGACTGCCCTGATCCGAATGAACCAGCACCTGTTTTTGGGGATTACGCCGCCATACAGCCATCAGCAGTGCGTTCAGGACAATGTCCTTTGTCATCCGGGATTGCATGGACCAGCCGATAATTTTGCGTGAGAACAGATCAACAACCACGGCAAGATACAGCCAGCCTTCGTGGGTCCTGATGTAGGTTATGTCCGTTACCCAACGCTCATCCGGAGCATCCGGATTGAACTGTCTCTGGAGCCTGTTGGGTGACACGATACTGGCCTCGCCTTTACGTGCCCGCGGGCTCCGGTATCCGACCTGAGCCTTTATCCCGACACGTTTCATCAGTCGCCAGACCCTGTTCACTCCGCACGGTTGCCCGCTGTCACGCAGATCCAGATGGATTTTGCGATAACCATAGACGCATCCCGATTCCAGCCAGAACTGTTTAATCTGTCCTGTCAGTCTCAGGTCTGCCTGATGGCGTTGTGAATGCGGCTGCTGAAGCCAGGCGTAAAAACCACTGGGATGAACATCCAGCACCCGACAGAGCAGGCGAACAGGCCAGCAACAGGTGTTGTCACGGATAAAGGCGTACCTCAGTCGGACAGCTTTGCGAAGTACGCCGCGGCTTTTTTTAATATGTCCCGTTCGTCGGTAACCCGCTTCAGCTCTTTCTGGAGACGGCGGATCTCGGCCTGAGCATCTGACTGTTCTTTATTTGTGGAAGAATCCGGACCGTACTTCTTTATCCAGGCGTAAAGGCTGTGGGTGGTGATATCGAGACGTGTTGCAACGCTGGCAACAGAATAACCGCGATCAACAACCTGTTTGACTGCTTCAGTTTTAAACTCTTCGGGATAACGCTTACCGCTCATGGGCACCTCTCTTTAAGCCATCTTAAATGACTCTGAGGTGTCTGTTAAACCCGTGGCGATTCA
>NZ_JAOWGQ010000048.1:0-18757 GCF_030333085.1 Citrobacter sp. Cpa228
TTAACCGCACGGGTGTGGGCCCGTTTACCTTTCGTTGTTCTGCCCGGCAGACCGCCTTTAATCAGGTTTTCCTGGATACGCTGGTAGGTGGTCCACAGGTCGGAACTTTCATCCTGCCAGCGTCGCGCAGACAGAATCTGTGCTTCCGTCACCGGCTGGTGCTCTTCCCCAAAGCGGTACGTCAGGGCGGCTCTGGCAAACGCCTGCTGTGCCGGCGGAGGAAGTAGCAGTGACTGCATGGCATCCCGCTTCTCCTCCACCCGGTCAAATATCCCCAGCACCTCATAAGCCCCTTCAATGACTTTATCCACCACATTCCCCTTGTGCGGTACGCGAACCTCACCAAAGGTTTCGCCACAGACAAGTCCGTTCTGGCAGACAAAGCGAAACAGGCCCGGCAGCATCTGGTATGAGCTGGAGCCGTCGTGGCTGTTAAGCAGGATGATTTCGGGGACCTGTTTACCGGTGATTTGCCCCTCACGCCGCAGACGCAGCATGTGCTTTGTGTGGTCGCGTTTATTCAGGTCGCGAACGCGGGTCTGGCAGGCAAAGAACGGCTGGAAGCCTTCCCGCTGCAGATTATCAAGCAGTGTGATGGTCGGGATATACGTATAACGTTCTGAGCGTGATTCGTGCTTTTCTTCACTGAATACGCTGGGCACATAGTGTGCCAGTTCATCACGGGTCAGTGGGCGGTCGCGGCGTACGAGACTGGCCGCACCAAAACGGCTGGCTAAGCGCATGGTTAATACCTCTGATATCGGGTTAAAGGGCATAAAAGCAGAAAGGCCATGCTCCGGAAGGTGCATGGCCTGTGGGGGACTGTGTTCTGTTGAAAAATGAGCAGGACTTCGCCGCTCAGTGGCTCAGTGGCTGTGGTGACACAGGAATACCGTCGCTGATGAGATAGCGGTTCAGCATCTCTCCGGCCTGCGGGGCAAAATTCCAGTCCCGCCATATCAGCATGCCACGGCAGTCGCGGATGACCAGACGAAAATGGGGCCCTGGTCGTCTTCGACGGTGACGTTGAGATAGCGTGCGGCCATGGCTTCCGCCTGTCGGCGGGTGAAGGGGCCGGGTGGCAGCGACGCATTATCAGTGGTCTGCATATCTGATCCCTGATGAGAAACAAAAGAAAACGCCCCGCTCAAATGAGCAGGGCGTCGGCGGTGTGAAATACTGATGCAGTGGTCAGGGCTGGCGGGTGTGTGCTGCCTGAACCGGGATATGCGTCATGGACTGAGGTTCCTGTTGTCGTGAGCGTGAATGAATTCAGAAAAAAGGCGTTACCTGTCTTTATTACGGCAGGGCATATTTCGGCAGACAGCCGCTGTCCCCGAACGCGGGAAGGACCTTCCCCGCACCGTTAAGCGTAAACACGGCTGCCTTTACGCCCTCCCCGGACACAATGACCCGCTTACCGGTGCGCAGTTTATCCCATGCCCATGCCACGTTGTCTGAGCCCACATGTGACTCGCTGTCACTGACGCTGACAGGCTCCTCATCGTCAATTTTCATGTCCAGCGACTGGCCGTTATCCATCCTGACCTGATGACCGTTTGCGTCGGTGAAGGTCAGGGTGGCCGCTTGTGAGCCGGTGTCTTCGCAGGTCAGGTAAAGCTGTGACTGTCCTTTCCCCAGAATTACAAACTCAGACACGCCCTGACCCCAGCCGCTGGCCCAGGTATCACGGTTACCGAAGGCCTGTGACACTGCCGGAGTCAGAGCAGATATCAGAAGAGTGAAAAGCAGTATTTTCTTTTTCATAGTATTCCCTGAGGGTGATGGTTAAGACGATACGGGTCTCTCCTGAAGACATTGAGACGCGTTAAGAAAGAGGGCTGATAAGTGATACTGGCGATATCACTGGCTGACGGTGAATGTGCCCTGATCGGTGAACACCCGGGCCTCAACAAAATTGCAGGCTTTACCAAAATCCAAAGTGTGACCAAATTTCCAGAAGACACTCTCAGCGAAGGTCATTTTACGGGGTGTGAACGGTTTATCTGTGGGCCACCAGCCGTCCACGTTCCGGCCCCTGTAGGCTATTTTTCGGTGTGTCAGCATCGGACATTTTCCCCGGTTAACATCGATTTTCTTTATCAGAACGGTGTCGGTTTTTGCTGTCACGGTGACATAGACGCAGCCATAGCACTCAGGACCGGCATGGCTGACCTTCACTGTAACGGGCGTATCACTGGCGGCCAGGGAAGGAAGTGAGGTGAACAACAGACTGGTGGTTAGTATCATAAAAAACCTTTTCATTACTTTTCTCCGGACGAATGCGCTCCTGCGATTCATCGCATTGATTTTTAATCAGTAAATGGCTGAATACAGTATCCCTGAGGAATTCTATAACCGGATATTTACCAGGGATAATGAATAAAACCGATCGGGTCGATCGACAAAATCGATCGTGACAGGGCAAAATTATTTATCGAAACGGAAGACAGGCTAATCGATGTGGAAGTCAGCCAAAGAAGAAGGACCAGACGGTCCGGGCCGCTCGGGCCACGGTGTGTGTGACGGTCTGGAGCGCGTAACGTGCAGCCTGTGGCAACGGGGCCAGGTCGATGACTGCGTCAATCACTTCCACCACGGCATCGCCAAAGCTGTTGCGGGCGGTAGTGATAATGCCGGGGGTGTGGTACCCGCTTTGCAGGTGAGGCACCAGCGGGCTGCGGGCCTGCTTTGGGAGACGGGTAATCATCGCCTCCACCAGACGGGGAAGGTGGTACCGTCCCCTGACTGACACCGGAAGAATATTCGTCTCTGCTGTTCCCATCTGACGGGCGACGGCCTGGCGCTTCTGCGTAATATGCTCACTCTGTGATACTGAAGGCTGTGCCGACAGCCAGTTCCACTGTTCAGCCGGTTCGGTTTTATCCACCTGGTTGAGGACCCACAACACTGGTGGCAGCGGTCCGCTGTATTGTGCGAACACCCCCTGATAAAAATGCTCTTCCACCGAGAATGCCCTGTCATCGGCCTTCAGCACCCACAGCACCATATCGAGTTGTGGCATGAGTTCGCGGTACAGCTCACGGTATTCATCGTCGCGGCTGATACTCTCCCCCACACCGGGCAAATCCACCAGCGTCAGGTAATGACTGCCGAAGCGCAGGCGCACACGCTGAGGCTGCCGGGTGCAGGCTTCCACGGCATTCACCGCACAGACTTCACTCCGGAACAACGCATTACACAGCGAGGATTTACCGACGCCGGTCTTGCCCATGATGCCAATCACGGGTTCATACGCGACGAGGCGGCTGAGCTCCCGGAGAAGATGCTGCCGCAGAATACGGGGGTAGCGCCGCAGATGTCGGCGGATCAGGGCATAGCCCGAAGGATGTTTCATATAAGCCTCGGCATAATAAAAGGGCCATCACGGATGGATGGCCTGACTGAAGTAAACGGGAGGGAATTCACTGAGGTGATATATAACTGAAATAAATTATAAAATGGCTGATTTATCAATTAAACAGGATATCGACCAGGACTGAGTGCCCAGGATGATATGTTGATTCAGTTTATGGTACGCATAAAAGGAATTTTGTTGACTTTTTTGGCAATTCTTAAAAAATATTCCCTGTGAATGGCTGGTGTGTTTTTCAGTTTGTCATAACCACTCTTTTTTTTAGTCGCACTGATTTCTGCCTCCCTGTCAGCAAGACGTCGTCGGTGGGGTCTGTTGATGTTATCTTCCCTTTCTGTTCTTCTGACCAGACGGGAAAATAATGTACAGGGCTCATGGTTATTATATCCGGTTGCTGTGACATCAGGGAACGGGTTCAGTATATCGGATATGAAAAAAGTTATTCCTCCTGGCGTGGAAGAACTTTTTTGTTCATTGATGACTTCACGCTGGAAGTTGAGTAAGAAATTAAAGTCAAAACCAGAAACACCCACCAGGCATTCAATGTCTTCAGGGATGAAAGAGTACCAGACCTCAATGATTTCCCTGATAAAGTCATGACTGACAGCCCCGTCCTGAATAAAAAATAACACATGGGTGAAAGGCTCAAAATTCTCGTCCAGCATGCCCAGTCTTACATGTCCGGCTATCCGGCTGTACATTGTGCGATGTTTTATTTTACTCATCATCGAGGAAAAGGCCATGTTAATTATGGTTAAATCTTCGGTGATGTGCTGAAGGAGTCCGTCCGTTTTTTCGTTGAGGTGAAAGCTGATTGGGATTATTGTGATTTTTCCGGATGTTTTATTTTTTATTTTGTCATATTCAGCCTGGATTTTAAGTAACACATCTTCTTTATGAATGAGATTTTTCTTCAGTTCTTCTTTATATTCCGGGGTTGCTTCGTAATGAAGTTTCAAATATTTATGCGTTCCCGCGAGAGAACGGAATGAGCCAGGGCGTAATGAATTCTCATATTTAAGAATGTCCGACAAAAGATTGCATGCGTAGCCGTCTGTTACCTGTGTTTTTCTTTTTTTAGTGGAAATTTCATCAGGCGGTATTTTTTCACATTCTGCATCATTAAAATTGATGAAACTGTATATGTCAGCCAGGTCCGCGTAACGTATGGGTTCCGATGGATACGTGGCATCTATCTCCCTTAGTTTCAGAAAGTTCACTTCATAAAAATCATTGAGTCCGTCTTTTCTCATGTTCTTCTTCCAGGTAACAGTTCTGTTTTTATACCTCTGAATTGTATCGTATAAAGCTCTGAATTAAGAAGTATGAGATCACAAATGTGACATAGTAAAACACAGCCTTTTCAATGTTATTCAGAGCTTATGATTGTTTGTTAATTCATTGTATTAATTGGGTTATAAGTCATAGACTTTCATTTTTTTTGCATTCGTTTTTTTTGGTTGTTTCGGATTGTTATGACATGATTTTAAGGTGAAAACGATTCTGACTGTCTTTTCAGGCGACTGAGGGTGTTCCGTTACTGCCGGTCAGCGTCTTACTGGGAGACTGTTTTTCCGACTGCGTTTACCTGGTCAGGGAGTATCTTATCCTGTCTGCAGTTGCAGAGCATTCTGTGGTCTGATGGTTATCTCCGGGAAGAATGCTGTTTTCCCCTCGAAAATAAATACGTTAGCCCGTCGCGAACTTGCTTTTTTCATGTATTTCCGGCCGCTCATGAAATATTTTTCCGGAGTAACCAAAAATTACTCTCTTACCTCTACATTTTTTCTGTGCCTGAAAACACCGGGGACGTAATCAGGAAGAAAAACCCGTACCGGCATAAATAACGGCAAAATACTATTGCAGTAAATATTACCGTGGCAGGGTGACCCGTTCCGGGAGTCAAACAGTATGCGTATACAAATCTTTCATGAGCACATGCCTGTACAGGTATCAAGTCGGGGAAGACAGAAATGGTGGCTAATATCATTAGAACACCATGGCGTGAATAACTTAAACCTGCGTGGTGAGTGTATTCTCTGGAGGTTACTGATTGTGTGAAAAGAAACATTAAGGTTATTAATGTTATTTTATAAAGAAGTGTTATTTGTCCACTTACTTACACCTTTGTATCCAGGAATACTGACTCTTCAGTAAGTACAACATTTCTTCGTCTACCGGATGATGATTTCTTTTCAGACATCCCGGTACGTTCAATGATTACTAACATCATTGTTTATTCTTTGCCGTAAATCATAATGATTGTCAGACTTTCCTGTGTGATGAACATCCATTCCATTGCACGATAAGAAATTACTGTTACAGCACGTGTGAAAAATGATACTCAAGAAACATACTTTAATGGCTGAAATCCTGAATCGGTATTCTGCATAAAAAATTAATCTCTCCCGTAATCTCATGACCAATAACTGTTATGGGATATTTATCATGGAATACGTAATCAACTCAAACCACAAACCAGACTATTCTCTTCAGTCAGTATTATTTAACCATCAGGACCGGTTATTTGACTGTCATTCGAAATTACTCATGCTTCGGGTGGATTTCGCATACAGGAAAAACTCTGATTCATACGCGTATGGTGATATTCATCAACTGGCGGCTGAGATGACATGGCTGACTGAGCAATGCGCAGAGATATCTGGTCTGGAGGGATATGCCTGGGTAATGGAATATGGGGGAGATCACCGTTACCACATTCATGCGGCGTTTTATATCAATGGTCAGAGCCACCGGAAGGCCTGGTGCTTCTGGAAATCCATCCAGTTGCTGTGGGAGGACATTACGGACGGAGAAGGCTACGCGCACCGGTGTGAGCCTAAGGGACATTACCGGGTGCGAGGTGAACGAGTAATCAACTTTTCAGATCGCAGAGGAAGGGAAGGTATGCAGTACATCCTGAGCTATCTGGGTAAACAGTCGCAGCGTACAGAGCGCCGGATTTACAGAGTCAGCGCAGTCCCGGTAGTGTCCGTAACAGGCAGACCCCGGAGTCGCGTTATCGGCTAAAAAATTACGCCAGTGCGTCATCGTTTGAAGAAGTCTGCACCATTCGAATACCTGGCTTCTTCTCCCTTATCACCAACGGAGAAAAAACGATGACCATCCCAACCAGCCTTCTTAACGACAAGTTTGTCGATATGGCGTTTATCACAAAACTGACCGGCTTAACCGACAAATGGTTCTACAAACTGATTTCATTGGGTGAGTTCCCTAAACCCATCAAACTTGGTCGTAGCTCTCGCTGGCTTGAAAGCGAAGTGGAGGCCTGGCTACAGCAACGTATTGCTCAGTCCCGTCAGTAATCTATCGAACGTAATCACATTGCCCGTCTGATCTAACGCCACCAGTCATATGACCTGCACTGCTGCCCTCCCCGGGACGGTTTACGCCTGCGCGTCATACGCCAAAGGACCAATATTATGACGACTTACGCCAAATCTTTTATCGCGCTTGATGGCAATCAGCTTCTTACAGGCGCCACCACTGCACAGATTTCCCCTTACGACCGCTACTCTTGCCACCTCTGCAGCAGTGCGCTGGCATTCCACCCTGAATGGGCCTCCAACCACCCGTGGTTCTAGCACACATGGGAAGATCTGGCGGAGAACGGACGCCACTGCCCGTATGTGCCCCGTGAGCCGCTGGAGGCGCGACGGAAACGCATGCTGCGTCGTTACCATTGGTACGCAAGGCCGACGGGCACCGCCTTGGTTGCTTCAGCGAGCGCTACTGCCTGCCCTGTCGTACCGGTGACCACAGTACCGAACGTTGCGCAGAATACACCTGCGTTATCTTCCACCTGCTATCAGGATCCCATGACAGTATTTACACCATGCAATTTCGCACTATTCGTACCGCCCTTGACCACGAGGGCGTAGTCACTCACCTCTGGGATTTGGCTCCGCATTCACGGGGGATCTGGTTCTACCGTTCCTGCAACAATCCCCTGCGTCTGCACTGGACGCATGACAGCGGAGGTTATTTCGAACATAACTTGGAAGACGCTGACGAACGCAGGTTAACGCATTGTGAGTACCGGAGCATTACCCAGGATAAATCGGTATCCACTTTTGACCAGGCTGTGAATGCACTGATGGAACGTGATGATATATACGCCACAGCGCCTTCAAAAAAGGATTACTTCTGCGTGCTCTGTCAGCATGAAGATTATGGTATTCGCTGCTGTCCGGAGTGCGGACAGCATATGCGCAAAAAATAAACATCAGATTCTTTGTTGACGTACCGCTGGTAACATTAATGCTCTAGCCAGTTGCTTTAGTGATATTTCCGGAAGTTTGTCACAGTTCATCAGACCATTTCAGCCCGCCCTTAAGAAGTGATCGGCTTATAGTTTTCAGGTCCCTTCCGTCCTGCAATCTCGGAGGTGATGATCTTCGTAATTTTGGAGTCAGCCAGAAATCCCTTACTGAACTGAGCTCTGTTTTCGCGAATGAATCCTTTCAGAGCATTGTAGGTTCGCAGACGATACACACCGAGTTCAGGCAGTGAGGCTTTCAAGTTGAAATGGTTTTTTTTGATAATGTTTTCCACTTCGCTGAATATTGTGGGGGCAGTTTGCTCGTTGTTGATTTGCTGTGCTTCAATAAACGAGGCAGGAATACGATTTGCTTCCTCTTTGAGCAGACTGTCAATAATCTCGTTGGTCACTCTGGTTCTGTCACCGAGGACAAAGAAGAGATCCCACGCAAAGCGTTCTAGTTGGCGAAAGTTTCCTGGCCAAGGAGCGCACAATATTTTATCTATAACACCCTCTTCATAAACCGTAAAAAGCTGCGACAGCGCCTGCATCGATTTTCCATCGCTGGCAAAAACGGGCTGGTTAAAGGATTTCCATCGGTAGAGCGTGAGGATGAGTGTTAACAACGCGTGAGCACGGTCCTCAGCAAACAGCTCGTTGAGTGATTTGAATTTCACTACGTCTCGGATACGGTGAAACAAATCGCGGCGTAACCGACCTTCGGCCAGCAGGCGCGAGACAGGCTCATTGACCGCGAGTACCACTTTGACATCGTATTTTGTCTTCGACGCATCCTCCCCCACTTTGCTGATCCAGACGTCGTTACTGATAGCGGACAATAAATCCAGTAACTGTGTTTGTGAGGCCAAACTTGCGCTTTGCAATTCATCCAGGAAGAGCACACCATTATGTGCTTCTTCAAAAAAGCCATTTTTGTCGATCGCGTCGGTAAATGCACCTTTCGTTGATCCCCGCATGCGGGTTTCCAGCAATGTTTCACTGACTGCGGCAAGGTTAATTTCAACCATTGCTTTACCCATCTTCGTAGCCAGATGTTTAGCCGCCGCGCTTTTTCCAGTGCCGGTATCTCCCTCGATAAGCAAGGGGCCATGCTTGATGTGAATACCTGTGTCTTCATCCAACCGTAATTGCGAAGTCCTGGCAAACAGCGACGCCAGCACGGTGTTGAAAATTGAAACATCTCCGCCGGTTTTATTTCCGGATTTTGCCAGTGCAATAGAGGTATTTCCTGCGCTGAGGAATGCAGAAAGGGAACGGATAAATTCGTTACGGTCATCCTCCCGATACAGCGCTGAGCTTGATGGCGAGCTGTCTGGCAACAAAAAAACCGTTTTGCGCGTCACGATAGTTCGCGCCTGACTGACAAAGAGGCGGTCATTAACCTGATCGTAGGGATCCGTTATCGCTAAGTCGGAAAATAGGTTATGTTCATTTTGTAATACAACACCGGGTCCTTGAGCGGTAATTAACGCGATCCACTGCATAAAGTTCGGATATCTTTTCTCCAGTGCTTTGATATTTTCCTGTTTCACAAGCAGATTCAGCGCCTGCTTCCATTCATCCATTACGGCCTGCGAAATCATGTCTGTGATATCACCGGTAAGTGAAACCGTCTGTTGGCGGGATGATTTCAAGCCGGCCTGATACCAATACAGCGCCAAATCGGCGGGACGTTTCTCTTCGCTAAAATTGATAATTCGAATATCCACAGTGTCGATTTCATCATTAAGTTAAATATTAAATAATGTTTTCATCACTAGACAATGAAGTCAACATAACATGAAATTTATAATTATTTGATAAGTAACGATTAATTTTTTATTTGAAAGTTGGCACGCAATTCGCATTAGTTATATCACTACACACAAACGAAGAGATAAAACGATGAATATCCAAATTGCGAGTCCAGACCAGATCAGTAAACTGTTAGCCTTTATTGCCGTGAAAGCCAAAGGGACACGCTTCGAAATCCCGGCTAGCTTGCTGCAAAACGTTGAAAGCGAACTGCGTGATTTCTGCAAAGCGCACCGTATTACGGTTCAGTTTAAAGATGCTTCAACCGGGCGTGTGATTGTTTTTTGTGCCGCAGGGGCGGCAACCGGAACGGTGGTGGGGGCGATGTGCGGCGGCATGCTTGGCGCGTTGACCGGCGCGCTGCTCGGGAGTGCGGCAGGCGCAGCTTTAGCGCAGATGCGTATTACCATTTATCCGGTAGCGGGTAGCGATAATCTTGTCTTGGCATTAGCCTAACTTTATACAGTGAACGCAGGTGCAGCGGTATGGCGCAGTACCTGTTTAAAAGGAAAAAATAATGAACAAAACTCTTTCACTCGTTGATGTATTACAACGCTCGCTGGCACAGAACAAAGAAGATATTACGCCACTGCTTGGCTATCTTAGCACCACCAAGGAAGAATTGAAGGTACAGATGGAGCGCAGCAGCACCCGTTCCGATGCTGAAAAAATTGCCCATTACCTGCGCAAAATGGGCAGCAATGATATTGCCAGCCTGTTTCGCAGTGGCGAAGGTGTGGAATATGAAGAAATCGTCTGTGATGTTGGCGAAAAGCTTAAGGTTAAAGGGGTCAACAAAAACATGTCGGTAGAGCTCAACGAAGAGTTCATCATTCAGCATCTCTTTTCCGATGCACTGAAAAAAATGAGTGATGAAGAACGCAGTGCGTTAATGCGTTCGATGAACCTTTCCGAGAAAGATCAGGGGGCAATTCTGGCGGGTACATTAATGGCCTCACAGGTGATGCTGAACCAGTTTGGCGGCTTTGCGGTGTATCGGATGTCCGTTATTCTGGCCAACATGCTGGCCCGCTCGCTGATGGGTAATGGCCTCAACTTTGCGGCAAATGCTGCTCTGGTACGCGGTGTCGGTGCATTCCTGGGGCCAATTGGTTGGATAGCTTCCGGTGCATGGCTGGCGGTAGAAATTGCAGGCCCTGCGTTTCGTAAGACGGTTCCGGCGATCGTACATATCGCGATGCTGCGTCAGAACGTATTAAAACGCCTGACTATCAGCGTAGTGGGAGATGGTTCCGTCGGCAAAGATGCGCTCTTTAAAAGCGTATTCGGTGTTGATACCGGCAATATCAATCCTATTGCTGGCTCTACATCCGATACTAAGGTGTATGACCTTGGTCACACAGGTACTATTAAACTTATTAACTTCCCTGGATTTCACGACGTGCGTTCCGAGGTCAATGACTTGGTGAATGATAATATCAAGCATACCGATCTGTTCCTGCTGGTGGTAGACGTCAACCGTGGTGTGTCAGGTCATGATGTGCAGACACTGGAGAAGTTAAAGGCGGAGGGCAAGCCTGTGTTGGTCTGTCTGAACAAGGTGGATATGCTGCGCCCGAATGATAAAGATAGGATGGTTCACGTCGCCAAAACACGCCTTCAGAACCCCTATGTGATTGAAACGGCCTTTGACCCTGATCCGCGCTTGTCGCAGGATGGTCCGATCGGCACACAGGTCGTGTTTGACTGGGTGGTAAATCAGTTAGAGGCGCAGGGTAAAGAGACCGCACACCTGAAAGCCGAGCAGAAATAACGTCGATATAACTAAGCCAGGGGCATGCTCCTGGTTTCGTCATTTTCTTCGGACTCAAGAGAACGCAACAGCGCACTTGCTTTGCCACAGTTGAATTTTGTGCCGTAACGATGTGCAAGCATGTAAGCATAAGGAGTCAAGGTATAGCGTGTTACTTAGTTACTCGGATTAACAATCCCAACGTACAGAGCGGCGGATTTACAGAGTCAGCGCAGTCCCTGCTCCGGCAGTCAGTGGCAGGCGGCGTACTGAAGCAAACCATTATCGATACCGGCATCGGCGATACCATCGGCATGCTGATGTCGCACGGCAACATTTCTCCGTACATCATGGCGTGGTTGATAACCGTGCTGATTCGTCTGGCAACGGGTCAGGGCGTGGTCTCAGCCATGACGGCGGCGGGGATTATTAGCGCAGCAATCCTCGACCCGGCAACCGGTCAACTGGTGGGCGTCGACCCGGCGTTGCTGGTGCTGGCAACAGCGGCTGGCTCCAACACGCTGACCCATATCAACGATGCTTCGTTCTGGCTGTTCAAAGGCTACTTTGATCTGTCGGTGAAGGATACGCTGAAAACCTGGGGTCTGCTGGAGCTGGTAAACTCCGTGGTTGGCCTGATAATCGTGTTGATCATCAGCATGATTGCATAACGTTGATACCGCTCTGGCCCACAGCGCCAGAGCGGTTTTCCATCCTGCCTCAACAATCCTCAATAATCAGATATACCGCCTTCACCGGACCATGCACCCCAACCACCTTGATAAGCTCAATATCCGCCGTCGAGCTGGGTCCACTGATGATATTAATGCACGATGGCATACGCTCACCGGCCTGTGCTTTCTGATGCAGTTTTTCTGCCAGCTGCGCCACGCGCGGCAGGATGGTGCTTTTACGCAGCACGAAAATAGAGGACTCCGGCAACAGGCTCAGGGAGCGCCCGCGCTCCGGTGCGGAAAACAGCACCACGCCGCCGGACTCGGTCAGGCCATATTCGGCATACACCACGCCGACTTTCGCCTGCTCGGCCTGGGTAATATTTTCGCTACCACGCGCCGGATCCCAGACCACGGCGTTGCATTCCTGCTGCAAGCGTTCGGTGATGCCCAGCTCCACCAGCCGGCTGTCGCCGCTCAGCACCACCGGCTGCTGACCCAATTCTTCGCACAGGCGCAGTGCCGCGTCTGCGGCCTGGTCCTCGCTGGTCAGTTCGCAGCGGGCCAGCATCACTTCGCTGGCAAACTGGATAAACGCAGAGCAGCGCTGCTCGGGGCTAAGCTCGGTCAGGCGCTCGTTGGCATAGTTGTTAACCGGTGCGGCATCCGCTTGCGGTTCGAAGCGCAGCGGGCGACCCAGCGCCTGGGCGATGGTGTTTAAAAACGCGGTACGGTTATCCATTCTTTTTCTCCTGCGCCTGATGTTTCTTAAACCAGCTGCGGAAGCTCTCGCCGTCAGCATCAGGCAGATCGCGCGCCTCCATCCAGTCACCAATCGCGCCAACCTTGAGCGGGGTTTTGCCGCCATTGATAAACCAGCTCGCCGCATGCGCGCCCGCCATCATCCCGACTTTCCACAGCCCCGGATGGCTATTGGCATAGGCGAACATCTTGATCGCCCGTCGCTCGGCTTTCGGCGTAATGCCCTCCTCGGCCATCACCCGGCGATGACGCAGGATCAGTTTTGACAACGGAATACGCACCGGGCAGACGCTGTCACAAGCCGTGCACAAAGAACAGGCGTACGGCAGGTCTTTAAAATCTTTATAGCCGCCGAGCAGCGGAGAAATCACCGCGCCGATAGGGCCGGGATAGATAGAGCCATAGCCGTGCCCGCCGATGTGGCGGTACGCCGGACAGGTGTTCATACAGGCTCCGCAGCGGATGCAGCGCAGCACATCGCGAAACTCTGAGCCCAGCACCTGCGAGCGACCGTTATCGACAATCACCAGATGGAACTCTTCCGGTCCGTCAACGTTGTCCGCCTCACGCGGGCCGGTCAGCCAGGTGTTGTAGCCCGTCAGACGTGCGCCCACGGCGCTGCGCGCCAGCATGGTAATCAGCACATCCACCTCGGCAAAGGTCGGCGCGATACGCTCCATGCCCATCACCGCAATGTGCGTTTTCGGTAGCGTGGTGCACATGCGCGCGTTGCCTTCGTTGGTCACCAGACACACCGAGCCGGTTTCCGCCACGGCAAAGTTACAGCCAGTAATACCGATTTCGGCACTGAGGAAATCCTCGCGGATCTTCTGACGAATGAACAAGGTCATAGCTTCCGGGGTTTCCGGGCCGTCGTACCCCAGACGTTCGTTCAGCACGCGGCGGATCTGGTAGCGATCTTTATGAATCGCCGGAACCACGACGTGCGAAGGCGGATCCTGATCCAACTGCAGGATATATTCCCCGAGATCGGTTTCGATCACCTGGATTCCGGCATCCTGCAACACATGGTTGACGCCGATTTCTTCGGTCACCATCGACTTGGACTTCACCACCTTCTGCGCATTTTTACTCTGCGCGACCTGCAAAATGTAGCGAGTGGCGTCTTCTTTGGTTTTGGCGAAATAGACGTGTCCGCCGTTTTCCGTCACTTTCTCGGAGAGTTGGTACAGGTAAGCGTCGAGGTTGCTCAGAACGTGATCGCGGATCTGGCTGGCACGATCGCGCCAGTCTTCCCAGTGGCCTAACTCATCGACCATTTTTTGCCGATTCGCGCCGATACGCTCCTGCGCATTAGCCACGGCTTTGCGCATAATCGGATCTTCTATCTGCTGACGAATACGCAGTTTAAATTCTACATCGCTGGTTTTTATCGACATCTCTTTCCCCTCAGCGGCTCATCAGCACTTCAGCAATATGCATCACTTTGACCGGCTGGCCTTCCCGTTGCAGTCGACCGCCAATGTTCAGCAGGCAGCTAACGTCTGCGCCAATCAAAAATTCCGGCTTTGCGTCCATCAGATGTAATACTTTCTCTTTCACCATCTCACCGGATATCTCGGCCATCTTGACCGAGAACGTCCCGCCAAAGCCGCAACAAGTATCCTGATCGGCAAACGTCAACAGCTCCAGTCCGCGCACGTTTTTCAGCAGCGTAAGCGGCTCTTCCTTCACTCCCAGTTTGCGGGTCAGGCTACAGGAAGGATGATACACAGCGCGGCCCTGCAGGCTGGCACCAACGTCCACCACACCCAGTTTGTTGACGATAAAGGAGGTGAGATCCTGCATACGCGCGGAAACTTTCTCAGCACGCAGCGCCCATTCCGGTTCATCGGCCAGATACGTCGGGTAGCTTTTAACCGCGTAGGTGCAGGAGCCCGCCGGGGAGATAATCGGATCGTCGTTGTCTTCCAGCGCGGCGATCAGGTTTTTCATCCCGGGGATCGCCTCTTTGATGTAACCGCTGTTGATGGCTGGCTGACCGCAACACCCTTGCTTCTCGGGGAAATTAACGCGACAACCCAGTTTTTCCAGCAGCAATACGGAGTCTCGTGCCATCCGTGATTTCAGTGCGTCACCAATACAGGTGACAAAGAAATTTACATTCACAATAACTACTCCATTGCTTCATTTCTGTTTATTGCGCTTGATATCGCGATATCAAACAAATGTTCATTCGTATTTCATGCCCAGTTTTTATGTTTGCTGGTTTTACCAATACCTGGGTTCATAGTGTTGGTCGGATCATTTTCCTGATAAAAACGTGCCAAATTTTCCGGCGCTTTATACAGATGGCCGACATTGTGTTCCGCCGGATATTGCGCTCCGCGTTGGCGCAGTAATTCCAGCATCTGTTCTTTTAACGCGTGGGCATCTACGCCTTTTTTAACGATATAATCCTGATGGAATACATGGCACATAAAATGGCCGTAATAGAGTTTATGCACCAACTGACTGTCAATTTCCGCCGGTAAATGCTCATACCATTCGGTATCATTGCGGCGTAATGCAATATCCAGCGCGAGAATATCCTCAACCTCGTCAGAATGAACGGCCTGATAACGAATGGCAGCACCCGCGGCGGCAAAACGATGCAGAAACGCCTTACTGCCCTCTTCCGCGGTACAGGTAAAGAACGCGCCCTCGGCCGATTTAAAATAGTCCGTTAACCATGCCTGGGCTTCGGCCACACCCTCACCGGACATTTTCAACATCAGATGGTGTTCATAGTTATCGCGCCAGGTCTTCATCCGCGCCGGGAGATGGCTCGGGAACAGATGGCTAAAAGCCTGCATCGCGCGGTCGGTAAAGTGCGGGCGAAAGATCTTCACCTTCTCAAGTATGGCCTCGGTACGCCCCTTCAGGTTGAAGAAGAACGGCATTTTGTCCGTGCCAAGTTTGTCGATCATCAGGAAGGTATCTTTGCTGTATTTCTCTGCAATATCATAGATATCGCGGTGCATATACTCCCCAGCAACCGGCAGGTTTGTAAAATTCGCCAGGATGTGGCGGCGAATCTCAGTCAGGACATCAGTCTGATTGGTACCGATATAAAAGACCTGCTGGTTCTTCTCGGCTTCAAAGGTATCCAGACGTACGGCAAACACCGCTAACTTGCCCGCGCAGCCAGAGGATTCAAACAGGCGATCCGGGTCAGCGTTGTAACGTGCTGGCGTGTCGGCATTGATGTCCCGCACGCGGCTAACATAGTCGTGATCGTGCGCGTGACGCCCGTCATGGTTGACGAGCACGGCTTCAATCGCATTGTTATCCAGCCGGGCAAGGATTTGCTCTGGCGTCTGACCTAGCTCAATGCCGAGGTGATTGACCAGCTGCAAGCGTCCCTGTTCATCAATACGGGCAAACAGCGACATCTCGGTATAAGCCGGGCCACGCTGGACCAGAGAACCGCCGGAGTTATTACAGATACCGCCGATAACCGACGCGCCGATGCACGAAGAGCCAATCACCGAATGCGGCTCACGGCCAAACGGCTTCAGCGCCTTTTCCAGCGAATACAGCGTGGTGCCCGGATAAGCCAGCACCTGCTTACCCTCATCCAGCACATGCAGACTGTCCAGCCGCAGCGTGCTGATAATGACGATCTCGCGGTCGTAATCATTACCATTGGGCGTCGAACCCTCAGTCAGGCCAGTGTTCGACGCCTGCATCAGGATTATTTTATCGGCCTCAACGCAGGCGCTAAGGACTTTCCAGAGTTCAAGCAAAGAGCCGGGGATAACCACCGCCAGAGCATCACCCTGACCCGAGCGAAAACCCTTACGGTAACGCGCAGTTTTTGACGGTTCGGTGAGGATATGAGCAGGGCCAACCAATTGGGTAAGAGTTGTCAAAAAGGTCTTATTATCAGTATGTTTCATGGAGGGCGGCTCTCCGCTCCTTATATCAGGGCCAGTGAAAATGGCCATAAGTTTATTTGTACGACAAAACAGAATATTCCCTCAATCAATATCCACATGCAATACCCCATTTTATTTCTTTCGGCACCGCTCACATTTTTTAATGAAATTACCACTACCACATAATTCATACTCCGTTCTTTTACTGGATGCCAAAACGCTTATTTCATTTATTGCAAAGACCATTTCATACCTATTAATGATTAACTCTAATGGGTATTATTATATTTAGTGGTTATTCATATTTAATAAAAAAAATAACATTATTTATACAATTATTAACCTTTGTAACTTTATTTCACTGAAGCGATTCAGTTTGCATTTTTTATTTTATTATTAAGGTAGCCTCCTTCCCCCTAAATATAGTTAAGTCTAAAAAAGTAAATCGGGAATTGTAATGCACGAATATTTAATGTTTGCTCTGGCACTCTCTCCTTTGCTGCTGATGGTATTTTTAATACTGAAATTAAAAATGCCCATCCATTATTCCGTACTGATCTCTTTGGTATTCACCGCTGCACTATCGGCAATATTCTGGGAAATGCCCACACAGAATCTGAAAGCCGCGATAGGCTATGGTGCACTGAAGGGACTATGGCCGATCGTAATTGTTATCCTCGGCGCTATCTTCAGTTATAACGTCATGCAGGCGACCAAAGCGCTGGATATTCTGCGCGATATTCTCGCCAGCATTAGCGAAGATAAGCGTATTCAGGTGCTGCTGATTTCATGGTGTTTCGGTGGATTTCTTGAAGCCGCGGCGGGTTATGGTACAGCGGTCGCCATTCCGATCGGTATTCTTATCGCACTGGGTTTCAACCCGCTGAAGGCGGCAATAGCCTCTCTGGTGGCAAATACCGTTCCTACCGCATTCGGCGCAGTCGGGATCCCGGTTTCAATTCTGGCGGAACAGGTTAACCTGCCGGTTTATACCCTGGGCGGAACCATTATTCTGCAGCTTGCGCTGTTTAATATTCTGCTGCCATTTGTGATTATCTGCATTATTGGCGGTGGCCTGAAAGCCATTCGCGGCGTATTTCTGATCACGTTGATTTGCGGTATTACCACGCTGGTTCCGCAGTATTTTGTCGCTATTCATCTCGGTGCTGAATTACCCGCCTTTGCCGGTAGCCTGGTCAGCCTGTTTGCCGTGGCGATGGTCAGCCGCCTGCGCAAAGGGAAAACCGATCCCGAGTGGCGCATTGAAGTCAGCCATAACCGCGAAACCACGCCGCGTTCGGCAAAAGTGTTGTTCCGCGTGGGTTCTATCTATCTGTTCATTTTTGTCTTTATCCTGATGTGTTCGCCGCTGTTCCCGACGATAAAAGGCGCAGCCTCGCAACTGGCCTCGGTGCTGCATTTCACGCTTGCCGACGGCAAAACGCTGGCGCTGAAGGTTGAATGGGTGACCACGCCGGGGATGCTGATCATCTTTGCGACCATACTCGGCGGCTTTATTCAGGGGGCGTCCGCGCGCGGGATGCTGGAAGTGTTTATCAAAACCATTTTCCAGCTTAAAAATTCCATTGTGGCGATTATGGCGATCGTTGCACTGGCTACGGTGATGGATCTCAGCGGGATTATCTCCACGCTGGCCCAGTCGATTGTCGATCTGACCGGCAGCTCGTACGTCTTCCTCGCCCCGGTGATTGGCGCGCTGGGCACGTTTGTTACCGGCAGCGATACCAACTCGAACATTTTGTTCGGCAAACTGCAAACCATTGCCGCCAGCAAACTGCATATCGATCCCAACTGGCTGGCGGCGGCCAACACCTCTGGCGCAACGGGGGGAAAAATGATTTCGCCGCAGAGTATCGCCATTGCGGTTTCAGCCACTAAAATGGACGGTCAGGCCAACCAGATTATGTCTGGCACCATGAAATACTGCTGTGCCTACATCGTGATCCTCGGCTTAAAGGTTGGCCTCTTTTATTACTGGTTTATGGCGTAAACCATTGTCAACCCCGTCAAATTTGCGGCAACCGTATTTGACGACGCGGTGACCAAAAAGGTTTACACCTCCCCGGGAACGGAACGAGGCGACAGACTTTACGATTTGTCGGCGCTGACTAAAATAGCGCCGATGTTTCAAATCGAGGATTGTTGTTATGTTGTTCTGGAAAAAGATGGTGAAGAAGTTCGACGCCTTTTCCG
>NZ_JAOWGQ010000049.1:0-18256 GCF_030333085.1 Citrobacter sp. Cpa228
ATCCTCGGCGCTATCTTCAGTTATAACGTCATGCAGGCGACCAAAGCGCTGGATATTCTGCGCGATATTCTCGCCAGCATTAGCGAAGATAAGCGTATTCAGGTGCTGCTGATTTCATGGTGTTTCGGTGGATTTCTTGAAGCCGCGGCGGGTTATGGTACAGCGGTCGCCATTCCGATCGGTATTCTTATCGCACTGGGTTTCAACCCGCTGAAGGCGGCAATAGCCTCTCTGGTGGCAAATACCGTTCCTACCGCATTCGGCGCAGTCGGGATCCCGGTTTCAATTCTGGCGGAACAGGTTAACCTGCCGGTTTATACCCTGGGCGGAACCATTATTCTGCAGCTTGCGCTGTTTAATATTCTGCTGCCATTTGTGATTATCTGCATTATTGGCGGTGGCCTGAAAGCCATTCGCGGCGTATTTCTGATCACGTTGATTTGCGGTATTACCACGCTGGTTCCGCAGTATTTTGTCGCTATTCATCTCGGTGCTGAATTACCCGCCTTTGCCGGTAGCCTGGTCAGCCTGTTTGCCGTGGCGATGGTCAGCCGCCTGCGCAAAGGGAAAACCGATCCCGAGTGGCGCATTGAAGTCAGCCATAACCGCGAAACCACGCCGCGTTCGGCAAAAGTGTTGTTCCGCGTGGGTTCTATCTATCTGTTCATTTTTGTCTTTATCCTGATGTGTTCGCCGCTGTTCCCGACGATAAAAGGCGCAGCCTCGCAACTGGCCTCGGTGCTGCATTTCACGCTTGCCGACGGCAAAACGCTGGCGCTGAAGGTTGAATGGGTGACCACGCCGGGGATGCTGATCATCTTTGCGACCATACTCGGCGGCTTTATTCAGGGGGCGTCCGCGCGCGGGATGCTGGAAGTGTTTATCAAAACCATTTTCCAGCTTAAAAATTCCATTGTGGCGATTATGGCGATCGTTGCACTGGCTACGGTGATGGATCTCAGCGGGATTATCTCCACGCTGGCCCAGTCGATTGTCGATCTGACCGGCAGCTCGTACGTCTTCCTCGCCCCGGTGATTGGCGCGCTGGGCACGTTTGTTACCGGCAGCGATACCAACTCGAACATTTTGTTCGGCAAACTGCAAACCATTGCCGCCAGCAAACTGCATATCGATCCCAACTGGCTGGCGGCGGCCAACACCTCTGGCGCAACGGGGGGAAAAATGATTTCGCCGCAGAGTATCGCCATTGCGGTTTCAGCCACTAAAATGGACGGTCAGGCCAACCAGATTATGTCTGGCACCATGAAATACTGCTGTGCCTACATCGTGATCCTCGGCTTAAAGGTTGGCCTCTTTTATTACTGGTTTATGGCGTAAACCATTGTCAACCCCGTCAAATTTGCGGCAACCGTATTTGACGACGCGGTGACCAAAAAGGTTTACACCTCCCCGGGAACGGAACGAGGCGACAGACTTTACGATTTGTCGGCGCTGACTAAAATAGCGCCGATGTTTCAAATCGAGGATTGTTGTTATGTTGTTCTGGAAAAAGATGGTGAAGAAGTTCGACGCCTTTTCCGCGTTGATTCCACCACGCTACTTCCGCGTGTAATACTGGGCACTTATGCCTGATGGCGCTTCGCTTATCAGGCCTACGTTTCGCATTCATTTGTAGGCCTGCGTTTCACGCTCATTTGTAGGCCGGATAAGGCGCTAGCCGCATCCGGCAGCAGCGTAAAATGTTCACCCCTTTCTCTTACGCAGTCCGCACGCTCTTAACATCACAACCCAAATACGAAGCCACGCAAAACGGTAGACCAGCGGATGCTGAAACCTCAGCAATGTCAGAAACACAGAGCCCCCTTGCGGCGTCAGATCACCGTTGCCTGATAGCGAACCTGTGGGTCCATAATCTGGTGGCGCGCGTCTATCAGCCGCAGTTCATACGAATCATGCTCTTTCGTCAGCCGCATTACCGCGTCAACAACACTGGTGGTCCGCTCCAGTGCCTGCTTGTCCTCGTAACCATTGAGCAGTGAGGCCAGCATCACGCTGCAAATCAGATCCCCAACGCCGACCGGCATTTTGGCAAAGGTATACAGCGGCCGGGCAATGTGTAACGTCTGTTCCGGCGTCACCAGCAGCATTTCAAACGCCTGTTTGTCCCGCGAACAGTCGCCGAGATGCTTCACCAGCACCTTCTTTACGCCCCACGACACCAGCTGCCGCGCCGCTTCCACCACCTCGTCAAAACTACGCAGTTGTCTGCCCGTCAGCACGCCCAGCTCATAGAGATTCGGTCCCATCATGTCGGCCAGTTGAATGGCGTCATCGACAAAAAATGACTCCACGCCCTGCGCGACAATGCAGCCTTTTTGCGGGTCGCCCATTACCGGATCGCAAAAATAGAGCGCCTGCGGATTACGCTGACGAATGGTGGTGACCGCGTGCTTCACCTCTTCACAATGGCGTTTATCTCCAAGATACCCGGACAATACGGCATCGCATTGCGCCAGCTTTTGCAGGTCATCCAGCCCTCTGATGATCGCGCTCAGCTCGCCGTGCGGCATCGCCATGCCCTGCCACATCCCATATTGGGTGTGGTTGGAAAACTGTACGGTGTAAAACGGCCAGACATCGATCCCCGAGAGCTGCATCGGCAACACAGCGGCTTTATTTCCGGCATAGCCATAAACAACCGACGACTGAACAGACAACACGTTTTTCATTTTGACTCCGTCTAACGAAACGTCGGCAGCAGACCAAATACGTCCAGAACAACCGTCAGATAGACAACCGCCCCGCAGACGATCACCAGATTGAGCACGGTGTTATTACAGGGCGCGGTATAGTTGCTGGTCGGAAAACGTTTCCGCGCGGCTTTCACCAGGAACGGCGGCAGGATCACGCTCCAGATGGTAAAGGCCAGACCGGGGTAGCCAATCGCATGCACAAACCCATTCGGGAAGAAGAAGCACACGGCGGCTGGCGGGAAGTAGGTCACCAGCGCGGTTTTCAGGCGGCCCATGCCGTCATCCGGGAAGTGAAACAGGTCGGCGATGTAATCGAACAGGCCAAGCGTCGCCGCCAGCAGGGAACTGGCTACCGCGAAGTTGCCGAAGAAGGTCAGGATCAGATCCATATACCGGCTGGTGAACAGCCCGCTGATGGCCTCGACAAAGACGTCGATATTGCCGCCTTTGGCGATAATCGGCGGGAATGAGGAACGGCTGATGTTACCCATCGTCACGCCCAGCCAGAAAATATACAGCAGCAGAGCAAACAGCGTACCGATGATAATCGAACGCGTAATATTCGAGACTCCGCTTGTGCCATACAGTTTGACCAGGCTCGGCACGTTACCGTGAAAACCAAACGAGATAATACAGAACGGCAGCGTCATCAGGATATACGGCAGATACTGCGAATTGGGCAACGCCACCGCCACGCTGTCGATGAGTTTTGCCACTTCGATATGGCCAATCAGCCCGGAGAACGTGGCAAAGAACGCCACAAACTTACCGATAATCAGTACGGTAGTGATGCGTCCAACCAGCAGGGAGCTGTACCAGGCAATCGCCCCAACCAGCATACTGACGATCACCACCGAGATATTCGCCGGAAAGCGCACGCCGCTATATTTGAATACCGTTTGTGCCATTACCGCCGACGAACCGGAGATATAGGCATAGGTCAGAATATACAGCACAAAACCAAAAGCGATACCAACCACGATATTCCACTTTCGGCCTAATAAATCCTGAGTAAAGGTATTAAAACTGGCACCGGCGCCATAATGCAGGTTAACTTCGACCAGCATCAGACCGGTTAATAACATCATGATGGCGATAAACAGAAGAATAACAGAGGCACCGGGAAACCATACACCGGCCATCGCAATCGGCAGGGAAAACATTCCGCCGCCCACGACGGTTGCGATAACCAGCATGGTTCCGCTAATCAGTCCGGGGGTACTACTCTGTCGCTCAATGGCATTAATATCCATGATAAATGTTCCTGTAGACTATTCGTTATAATTACAGCTGTCATTTGTACATCATGCGGATAATAAAAATGTCGGAGTCAGGGTTTACTTTTTTTTAGTTATGTCACGGTAACGAGCACCGCAAAGGCTTCCTGTTCATAGAAAAGGAATACAAAAAAGCCCCATCCTGAGATGGGGCCATAATGATTGTTTAGATGTAATCAAAGCGTGCAGTAAAGAAACGCAACTGCTTCGGCTCGTAAATAAACTTCAGCCCGCGAATATCTTCTTTGTGCTGGTAAAGTTTAATAATACCGTCAGCCACAACATCCATATGCGCGTAGGTATAAACGCGGCGTGGAATAGTCAGACGCACGGTTTCCAGTTTCGGTCGGTGGTGTTCACCGGTCACGTTATTACGGCCCGCAGAGATAATACCGCGCTCCATGCTGCGCACGCCGGTCTCCACATAAATGCTCGCCGCCAGGCTCTGCGCCGGGAACTCGTCCTGTGTCAGATGCTCGCAGAAGCGACGCGCATCGAGGAATACCGCGTGACCACCTACCGGTTCAACAATCGGCACGCCAGCGGCCTTCAGTTTGTCGCCCAGGTAGCGAACTTGCTTCACGCGGTGCTCAATGTACTCATACTGCATGGCTTCGCGCAGGCCAATCGCCATCGCTTCCATATCACGTCCGGCCAGGCCGCCGTAGGATGGCATACCTTCGTACACCACGACTAACTCTTTGGCAGAAGAGAACATTTCGTCATCGTTCATGCACAGGAAGCCGCCGATGTTCACCAGACAGTCTTTTTTACCACTCATGGTACAACCGTCGGCGTAGCTGAACATCTCATGCACGATCTCGGCGATGCTCTTGTTCTCAAAGCCCTGCTCTTGCTCTTTGATAAAGTAGGCGTTTTCTACGCAGCGGGTAGCGTCGTAGAACACTTTAATGCCATGCGCTTCTGTCAGTTCACGCACCGCACGCATGTTAGCCATCGAGACCGGTTGACCGCCCGCGAGGTTAACCGTCACCGCCAGGCAGATATACGCAATATTCTCTGCGCCTTTTTCATCAATCAGCTTTTGTAATTTTTTAAGATCGATATCACCTTTAAACGCAATATTCAAACCGGCATCGTGCGCTTCGTCACGAACGATATCGACAAACACCGCACCATTTTTTTCCTGATGATAACGGGTGGTGGTGAAATACATATTCCCGGCAACATATTGCCCCGGTTTAATAGCCAGTTGCGATAACAGGTTTTCTGCGCCGCGCCCCTGGTGAGTAGGAACAATATGTTTAAAGCCAAACAGTTCCTGTACGGTTCTTTCCAGATGATAGAAGTTTTCGCTACCCGCGTAAGCTTCATCACCCATCATCATTCCGGCCCACTGCTTGTCGCTCATTGCGTTAGTGCCACTGTCTGTCAGCAGGTCAATATAAATATCTTTCGAATTTAACAGGAAAGTATTGTAACCCGCTTCCTGCATTTTCTTGAGACGTTCATCACGCGGGATCATAGATACAGTTTCAACGCTTTTAATACGGAAGGGTTCTGCCGGATAATTCATTTTGTTTCTCCAGTAACAGTGGTCATGTACGTATTAATGTGAAGTGAATCATACCTGGTTCATCAACAAATCCTGATGAAATATAACTATTCGCCTCCTGAGTCAGGGGGAGAAATAATGTGGAGGCACTATGCAAGATTTGATTGATTATGGAAATAGCCCGGTCAACATTAATTACTGGCAATAATTTAAAAAGCTGTAAATGTGGGTGATGCAAATCACACGTCATTTTTTTACCCGTTAATATTCAACAAGTTTTTTTTTGCGTTTCGATTTGCCATTCGTCGTAGTGTGTCTGCGGAGAGTGGAAATACTGAAAACATAACTTTCCAGGCTGTTCTCATAATGTATTCGTGAATGAGTACACGCCATTTTGTGAGAGTCGGATCACTTCACGGGCTTATATTTGTGATTCACATCACCAAAAGTGTAAACCAAAGTGTACAAAACAATGAAGTTTCATAGTTTGCTATTTGCTTCAGTGAGTGAGATCGCATTTTTGGCCTGACGCAGAGGAGCGTTATTTTCTGGAAATGGCAGGTGTTTGGCGGACTGGATGGGAATGAATTTATACGGTGAATAATACCGGATTTATTGGGATGGCGGAGTTTTCTATTTATTCCGAAAGCGTGCTATTCGCGCTTATTTCATCTTATTTACATCTGGACTTCCCCCAGGACACTGGGGTCATTTACAGGGGTTTTTTTAGCGCGATGCGAAGGTGCTACCAACACCTCCGCGTCGCTAATCACAGCAACTATTAATAGAGAATAGCAGCCATGACTGATACGCATTGTATTGCAGTTTCATTTGATCCAGAAGTCCACGCCGCAGATAACCGTCGCCTGAAGGTGGGTTATGCGAGCCGTTATCCTGATTACAGCCGTATTCCGGTGAAGTACGTCCGGTTTCCGTCCATTGTGATGAAGGGCCAGTGGCTGAAAGCCGCCGGATTCGACACCGGCACCGACGTTGATGTGCGGGTGATGCAAGGCTGCATCGTATTAACCGCCCGCGCCGCCGAACCCGAAGAGTCAGAACTGATGAAATCCCTGCGCGCCGTGGAAAAGCTCTCCGCGCGTAAGCAAAAGCAGGTACTGGAGTTTATCGGGGTGATTGCGGGGAAAGCGTTGAAGGGGTGAGAGTGTAATTGTGATTGTCATTGAGGCGCCTGCGGGCGCCTTTTTGAGCGTTTAGCACAGCATATTTTTCAGTTCTTCTGGGGTATATGGCGGTATGCGCCGATGCAGCATAGCATGACAATTTGGACATACGGGGATCAGGTCATTGATGGGATCAAGGCGGTAGTCTTCTTTAATTGCCGATAAGGGTACTAGATGATGAACATGGATAAACCCTTCGGCAATCTTACCGTAGACCTTTGACATATCGATGCCACAGACTTTGCACTGACAACCGTGATGGCGAAGAGCTGCCTGTCGGGCGTTGCGGTCGCGCTCATAGCGATTCACGGTCACCTGAGTCGCTGCTCCTTCTATATATTCAGTTTGCGCTTCGAGTTCTTCAGGAAAGATCGTGTCGCTCACCGCCGCAGCGCGCTTTTTATCCTGAACAATATGAAAACCTTGCTCAGTCAATAATCTGACGCATTTCGAACTGATACCGCCGGAGAAATCCTGAGGGGTAAACGCTTTGCCCGTCAAAAGCGTCGCCGCAATTCCGGCAATGGCTTTTGACGGATAGCGACGCCCCTGAAATTCCAGCTCGTAAAGCCGAGCCTCTTTGAAACGATGCGAGAAGCCCGAGTCATAGGCGTGAATGGCCTTGATGATGTACTCGCGCGGCAGCGTGTCAGGTAGTTCATTCATGGGGCTGGTTCCTTTAACTAAAGGCTTTCAGAAATAACGGCAAGCGATAAAGTGACGTCGATAGTGTATCGGCCTCACTCCTCTTGATCAGGTGATATTTTGCGAGCATCATCGCAATTATTTACCTGATAACGAAATCAATGACTTCCAGTAAAACCCTGCAACAGGCGATTGCCAACATCACCATCTGGCGTAAAGGCGAGCAGCGTGCGCCGCACAAGCCCCTGCTGCTGCTTCATGTGCTGGCAGGTTATCAGCAGGGTCACGGTCGCCTGTTTGACTACGGTTCGGAAGTTCGCGACCCATTGCATAGTCTGCTGGAGCGATTTGGACCACAGCGCGCGCAATACCGCCCGGATATGCCTTTCTGGCGCTTACAGGGAGATGGGTTCTGGGAGCTACAAAACGCCGAGCACTGTTCAACATCCGGTAGCAGCAAACAGCCCCCTGCCGGGGAACTGGTAACGCACAACGTTGCCGGAGGTTTTGATGAACAGCATTTTGCCCTGCTGAAAAAGAGCAAGAGCCTCATCAACGCCCTGGCCCAGCAAATCCTCGAGGCGCACTTCACCGAAAGCATCCAGGAAGAGATCGCGGATGAACTGGGATTTGATATCCTGCAAATCCGCAAACAGCGGGATCCATTGTTCCGCCAGCAGGTTCTGCGTGCCTATAACTATGAATGCGCCATTTGTGGCTTCAATATGCGCCACGACAGCACCTCAGTCGCCCTGGAAGCCGCCCATATCAAATGGAAACAGCACGGCGGCCCGTGTGAGATTTCAAACGGCCTGGCGTTGTGTGCAATCCACCATAAAGCCTTTGATAAAGGTTCGATTGGGCTGGATGAGCGTATGCGAGTACGAATTTCGTCTGCAGTAAATGGAAGTAATATTGTCTCCAGGTTATTTTGGGACTTTTCAGGAGTTCAGATTCATCTTCCAAAAAATAAAGAGGACTATCCTCAAGACAAATTTATTGAGTGGCATCAACAAGAAGTTTTCAGGACATAAAAATATTAATCCATTGATGGTGATCAACATGTCGTTTCCAAGTTATAAAGAGATAGAAATCCCCCTGCTTTTAAATATTTACACCAGAGGGGGAGAAGTCAGTTCCTCCTCATGTTACGAGCCGTTGGGCAAGGAGTTCGGCCTGACCAACGAAGAAATGAACATGTTACTCCCTGATGATACTAATCGCCCTCAATGGAACAATATGGTCCAATGGGCGAGAAAAAAGCTTGTTGACTACAAGTACCTCCACAATGCAAAAGAATCAGGCCTTGGTGTCTGGAAGCTCACGCCAGATGGCATCAAAAAAGCAGAATCGCTTTCCACTCGGTTGAATATCGATTACCCAGATGATGTTCCGGAAACCTTTTACGAAGGTGCCGTAAAGCAAATCAAAGTTAACAAATACGAACGTAGTAAAACAGCAAGAGACAAATGCATAGATCATTACGGCTGTCAGTGCAGCGTGTGCAATATGGATTTTGAGGAAACGTATGGTGAAACCGGGAAGGACTATATCCACGTCCACCATATTACACCGCTCTCTGATATTGGAGAACGCTACAAACTGGATCCCGTAAAAGACCTTCGTCCTGTCTGCCCCAATTGCCATGCAATGATCCACAGGCAAAAACCTTCACTCACTATTGAGGCATTAAAAGCCTTAATGAAAAAAGTACAAAAATAGGAACGTGTGAGGACAGCCTGTTAAACACCGAACAAAAGCGGTACAGGGAATTGAGAACATACTTACAAAATAGTGAGTTACATTAAAATATGACGATTGAATGTACAACTGGAGGAGGTAGCATGCTGGTGCCCTGACTTCGTAGCCCAGTTTTACGCTGTAAATCTGCTAACTTCCGCGATTATCTACCTCAGCATAAGTCCTTTCACACTTATACTGAGGATTTTTCAGAAGCACGGCACCATGCACTCAATAAAAACCATGGATATCGCTCTGGCCAAAACTACCTTTCAGGTCTGCATTAACTCCCAGATTCAATCAACGTCTGTACGTTGATTGAATCTGATGTGGAGAAGCAAGGAAAGCCTTGCAACTGCAGGATTTTAGACAAAAAAAAGCCGCCTTTAAGCGACTTTCATTTGCATTTTATGGTGCGAAGGCCGGACTCGCACATTAAAATTAACCTCATGATTTAAATCATTTTAAAACAAACAAAAAACAGATGTACCAACGTCGATACCAACATATTAATTCGTTGCTTTTGGGACTCAAATCGGGGCAAACACTCCCCTCCTCTAGCTGAATTCAGATTCCCCATAAAGAAGAGAGCACACTCCGTCTGAAAGAGTAGTGCTCTATGTGATATTAAATTATGCGGGTCACAAGTGCTCATCACGCCTGAGCTCAGAGGTCCCAACGATGATGGCTCTGGGTTCACTACCGATACAAAGTGAATAGCCATTGCAGTTGACTGCATCAATCAGCTCAGTGAGTACAATACCGTCAATCTCAACGATAATTCTACCCATATTGAGGGCCATGGCACTGACGCTGTCGGCTTCAACGTTAAGAGATATTTTCATTGTTCATTCTCCTGATCGGAGCCTTTACCTTGAGTAATACGGCTTATTATTCTGTAACCGCTTCCCATACCCAGACCGGTTACCTTTCTGGCTCTTAGAATATCTACGTCGGTAATAATGGATGAGCGCTCCTGGATGGTAACCCCCGGGCGATCAGTGCGAACTAGTTCGTATTTTTCGACAATAAAATTCAGGGCATCAACTAAGGTAATTCCAGCGTCGATATGTTTTTGAATCACACCATCATCGCCAAATGGCGTATCGTTCAGTTGAAGGCCATAGTGCTGCCCCAGTATCTGTTTCAGCAAAGTCTGCCAGATGGCTACCGGAGTCTGGCAGGTCTGTGCCGCCCTCAACGGGGTTATGAGTTTTGTCTGCATCGTGGGTATTCTCTTATTTCGAAAATAGGAAAGTGAATGAAGTGCCGGATTAAAGGAGGATGTTGAAATAGTTATCTGGTGTGAAGCGTTGGGTACACCGCCAGATAAACATAGCCACAAGAGCCCAGTGTATCGGCATTGCAGGTCAGCCCTTTCGCATACAGGGTAACGGTGTGCTGGTGACGGGGATTAAGTTCACCGCTGGTCAGCATCAACTCCAGTTGCTTCATCAGCAGCGGAAAAGCCTGGTCCATATGACGCAAATCTACCTCGTTAAATACCCCGGTGATACTGGCCCGGTCAGCAAGAAAATGCACCCGACTGCCTTCCTGTACCAGACGAGCTCCAAAACAGGGTGTAAAAGCGCCTTTAAGTCCCCACAGCTGGCAGGCGGGATTCTCCGGTTTGGTACCGGATTTTGAGTGATTGTTCATTATTGTTCCTGATTAAAGGGAAGGATTAATTGAGAGTGACGCTTCGAAGAATGACATAGGGACCATGGCGGTCCTGACGGCGTTCGGCAAAGACGGCCAGTACGCCGCTGATATCCTGCACCTCTCGTCCGTAGTAGTGGCAGACGCTACCAGACCAGTAATATCTTCCGGTACAGAAGCGAAACAACCGCGACTGCGGATGCTGGCGGTATATCGTCATCGCCTGACGTTTACTGATAATTTTCATACTGTTGCTTTCCTCTGAAATTACAGCCATCCCCGCTCGGTAAATGAGACGATATCCATTCCACCAACGACCAGGTGGTCCAGCAGACGGATATCCACCAGATCGAGTGCCTGTTTAAGACGCTCAGTGATTCGTCTGTCGGCATCGCTGGGTTCTGAATGCCCAGACGGGTGATTGTGTGCGAGTACGGCCGCTGCAGCGTTATGTTTCAGGCCTGCCTTCACCACTTCACGCGGATGCACACTTATGCTGTTGATGGTTCCGAGGAACAACATGTCATCGGCGATAAGCCGGTGCTGACTGTCCAGCCACAGGACTGTGAATGCCTCGCGATCCAGTGGGGCAAGCTGCAGGCGTAGCCAGTCGCGAACGGCATGGCTGGAGGTAAATGCCACACCGGGTTCACGCAACTGTCTCTCCAGTAGAGTCAGCGCCTCCAGGACGGTTCTTTGTGCAGAGGCGGGCAATTCACATGCAAACAACGGTAGTTGCTGTTTCATGAGCATCCCCTTCAGTCGATGAGGTGCATAATGGCTTTGCATTCTGCGTGGTTAATCGCGTAATCGCGCAGGTGGTAATAGTGTCCGGTCATGACATCGCATTCCGTATGACAGGCGTGATGACTGTAAGTGATGAGGCAGACTGCAATACCGGCGGCCTCCGCGCTCATTTGTGCACCGTTACCGTTCATGGTGTTGAACAACTGCCATTTCTCACTGCTGTCGTCATCTGTTTCCGGAGCCATAAATACGCCGCCGTTACTCAGCGTATAGAACCGCCAGATACCACCGTGATAGTCTTCACACAAACGGTCCATCCAGCCAAAGACGCAGGGTTCAAGGGTTATCCACTGCGGGACAGTACCAAAGTGCTGAGGCCAGAAAGCAATGCGTAGTTCATCGGACACTGGTGTGCACACGATGCCACCTGCATCAGTTTGTAGCGATGTGGGTGATTCAGTTACCGTGCAGGTGAAGTTAAGAGTATTGTTCATGTGATTTCCTTTGTTTTTCAGATGGGTTGTTGAAACGAAGTGACGGACAGGACTGTGCATAGCCATCCTCATCACAGCACGAGGGCCAGTGCCCCTCAGCAATACTTAAACTGCACAGGCTGAATTCACCGGGACGATAAAGAATGTGTGGGCACAAGGCGCACAGGTCGTCGTCACAAATGGAGCGGCAATCAGACTGGCCGGTCTGAGAAAATGAATGTGGCGAGACCTGAAGCAGTCCATCGGGAATGCGCGGCATTACTTCAGGCTCCCGAGCAGACTTTCCGCCATTACCCACAGGGCTCGGTTGAGCTTCACGTCGCCGTCAATGCCTTTAACCGCACGGGTGTGGGCCCGTTTACCTTTCGTTGTTCTGCCCGGCAGACCGCCTTTAATCAGGTTTTCCTGGATACGCTGGTAGGTGGTCCACAGGTCGGAACTTTCATCCTGCCAGCGTCGCGCAGACAGAATCTGTGCTTCCGTCACCGGCTGGTGCTCTTCCCCAAAGCGGTACGTCAGGGCGGCTCTGGCAAACGCCTGCTGTGCCGGCGGAGGAAGTAGCAGTGACTGCATGGCATCCCGCTTCTCCTCCACCCGGTCAAATATCCCCAGCACCTCATAAGCCCCTTCAATGACTTTATCCACCACATTCCCCTTGTGCGGTACGCGAACCTCACCAAAGGTTTCGCCACAGACAAGTCCGTTCTGGCAGACAAAGCGAAACAGGCCCGGCAGCATCTGGTATGAGCTGGAGCCGTCGTGGCTGTTAAGCAGGATGATTTCGGGGACCTGTTTACCGGTGATTTGCCCCTCACGCCGCAGACGCAGCATGTGCTTTGTGTGGTCGCGTTTATTCAGGTCGCGAACGCGGGTCTGGCAGGCAAAGAACGGCTGGAAGCCTTCCCGCTGCAGATTATCAAGCAGTGTGATGGTCGGGATATACGTATAACGTTCTGAGCGTGATTCGTGCTTTTCTTCACTGAATACGCTGGGCACATAGTGTGCCAGTTCATCACGGGTCAGTGGGCGGTCGCGGCGTACGAGACTGGCCGCACCAAAACGGCTGGCTAAGCGCATGGTTAATACCTCTGATATCGGGTTAAAGGGCATAAAAGCAGAAAGGCCATGCTCCGGAAGGTGCATGGCCTGTGGGGGACTGTGTTCTGTTGAAAAATGAGCAGGACTTCGCCGCTCAGTGGCTCAGTGGCTGTGGTGACACAGGAATACCGTCGCTGATGAGATAGCGGTTCAGCATCTCTCCGGCCTGCGGGGCAAAATTCCAGTCCCGCCATATCAGCATGCCACGGCAGTCGCGGATGACCAGACGAAAATGGGGCCCTGGTCGTCTTCGACGGTGACGTTGAGATAGCGTGCGGCCATGGCTTCCGCCTGTCGGCGGGTGAAGGGGCCGGGTGGCAGCGACGCATTATCAGTGGTCTGCATATCTGATCCCTGATGAGAAACAAAAGAAAACGCCCCGCTCAAATGAGCAGGGCGTCGGCGGTGTGAAATACTGATGCAGTGGTCAGGGCTGGCGGGTGTGTGCTGCCTGAACCGGGATATGCGTCATGGACTGAGGTTCCTGTTGTCGTGAGCGTGAATGAATTCAGAAAAAAGGCGTTACCTGTCTTTATTACGGCAGGGCATATTTCGGCAGACAGCCGCTGTCCCCGAACGCGGGAAGGACCTTCCCCGCACCGTTAAGCGTAAACACGGCTGCCTTTACGCCCTCCCCGGACACAATGACCCGCTTACCGGTGCGCAGTTTATCCCATGCCCATGCCACGTTGTCTGAGCCCACATGTGACTCGCTGTCACTGACGCTGACAGGCTCCTCATCGTCAATTTTCATGTCCAGCGACTGGCCGTTATCCATCCTGACCTGATGACCGTTTGCGTCGGTGAAGGTCAGGGTGGCCGCTTGTGAGCCGGTGTCTTCGCAGGTCAGGTAAAGCTGTGACTGTCCTTTCCCCAGAATTACAAACTCAGACACGCCCTGACCCCAGCCGCTGGCCCAGGTATCACGGTTACCGAAGGCCTGTGACACTGCCGGAGTCAGAGCAGATATCAGAAGAGTGAAAAGCAGTATTTTCTTTTTCATAGTATTCCCTGAGGGTGATGGTTAAGACGATACGGGTCTCTCCTGAAGACATTGAGACGCGTTAAGAAAGAGGGCTGATAAGTGATACTGGCGATATCACTGGCTGACGGTGAATGTGCCCTGATCGGTGAACACCCGGGCCTCAACAAAATTGCAGGCTTTACCAAAATCCAAAGTGTGACCAAATTTCCAGAAGACACTCTCAGCGAAGGTCATTTTACGGGGTGTGAACGGTTTATCTGTGGGCCACCAGCCGTCCACGTTCCGGCCCCTGTAGGCTATTTTTCGGTGTGTCAGCATCGGACATTTTCCCCGGTTAACATCGATTTTCTTTATCAGAACGGTGTCGGTTTTTGCTGTCACGGTGACATAGACGCAGCCATAGCACTCAGGACCGGCATGGCTGACCTTCACTGTAACGGGCGTATCACTGGCGGCCAGGGAAGGAAGTGAGGTGAACAACAGACTGGTGGTTAGTATCATAAAAAACCTTTTCATTACTTTTCTCCGGACGAATGCGCTCCTGCGATTCATCGCATTGATTTTTAATCAGTAAATGGCTGAATACAGTATCCCTGAGGAATTCTATAACCGGATATTTACCAGGGATAATGAATAAAACCGATCGGGTCGATCGACAAAATCGATCGTGACAGGGCAAAATTATTTATCGAAACGGAAGACAGGCTAATCGATGTGGAAGTCAGCCAAAGAAGAAGGACCAGACGGTCCGGGCCGCTCGGGCCACGGTGTGTGTGACGGTCTGGAGCGCGTAACGTGCAGCCTGTGGCAACGGGGCCAGGTCGATGACTGCGTCAATCACTTCCACCACGGCATCGCCAAAGCTGTTGCGGGCGGTAGTGATAATGCCGGGGGTGTGGTACCCGCTTTGCAGGTGAGGCACCAGCGGGCTGCGGGCCTGCTTTGGGAGACGGGTAATCATCGCCTCCACCAGACGGGGAAGGTGGTACCGTCCCCTGACTGACACCGGAAGAATATTCGTCTCTGCTGTTCCCATCTGACGGGCGACGGCCTGGCGCTTCTGCGTAATATGCTCACTCTGTGATACTGAAGGCTGTGCCGACAGCCAGTTCCACTGTTCAGCCGGTTCGGTTTTATCCACCTGGTTGAGGACCCACAACACTGGTGGCAGCGGTCCGCTGTATTGTGCGAACACCCCCTGATAAAAATGCTCTTCCACCGAGAATGCCCTGTCATCGGCCTTCAGCACCCACAGCACCATATCGAGTTGTGGCATGAGTTCGCGGTACAGCTCACGGTATTCATCGTCGCGGCTGATACTCTCCCCCACACCGGGCAAATCCACCAGCGTCAGGTAATGACTGCCGAAGCGCAGGCGCACACGCTGAGGCTGCCGGGTGCAGGCTTCCACGGCATTCACCGCACAGACTTCACTCCGGAACAACGCATTACACAGCGAGGATTTACCGACGCCGGTCTTGCCCATGATGCCAATCACGGGTTCATACGCGACGAGGCGGCTGAGCTCCCGGAGAAGATGCTGCCGCAGAATACGGGGGTAGCGCCGCAGATGTCGGCGGATCAGGGCATAGCCCGAAGGATGTTTCATATAAGCCTCGGCATAATAAAAGGGCCATCACGGATGGATGGCCTGACTGAAGTAAACGGGAGGGAATTCACTGAGGTGATATATAACTGAAATAAATTATAAAATGGCTGATTTATCAATTAAACAGGATATCGACCAGGACTGAGTGCCCAGGATGATATGTTGATTCAGTTTATGGTACGCATAAAAGGAATTTTGTTGACTTTTTTGGCAATTCTTAAAAAATATTCCCTGTGAATGGCTGGTGTGTTTTTCAGTTTGTCATAACCACTCTTTTTTTTAGTCGCACTGATTTCTGCCTCCCTGTCAGCAAGACGTCGTCGGTGGGGTCTGTTGATGTTATCTTCCCTTTCTGTTCTTCTGACCAGACGGGAAAATAATGTACAGGGCTCATGGTTATTATATCCGGTTGCTGTGACATCAGGGAACGGGTTCAGTATATCGGATATGAAAAAAGTTATTCCTCCTGGCGTGGAAGAACTTTTTTGTTCATTGATGACTTCACGCTGGAAGTTGAGTAAGAAATTAAAGTCAAAACCAGAAACACCCACCAGGCATTCAATGTCTTCAGGGATGAAAGAGTACCAGACCTCAATGATTTCCCTGATAAAGTCATGACTGACAGCCCCGTCCTGAATAAAAAATAACACATGGGTGAAAGGCTCAAAATTCTCGTCCAGCATGCCCAGTCTTACATGTCCGGCTATCCGGCTGTACATTGTGCGATGTTTTATTTTACTCATCATCGAGGAAAAGGCCATGTTAATTATGGTTAAATCTTCGGTGATGTGCTGAAGGAGTCCGTCCGTTTTTTCGTTGAGGTGAAAGCTGATTGGGATTATTGTGATTTTTCCGGATGTTTTATTTTTTATTTTGTCATATTCAGCCTGGATTTTAAGTAACACATCTTCTTTATGAATGAGATTTTTCTTCAGTTCTTCTTTATATTCCGGGGTTGCTTCGTAATGAAGTTTCAAATATTTATGCGTTCCCGCGAGAGAACGGAATGAGCCAGGGCGTAATGAATTCTCATATTTAAGAATGTCCGACAAAAGATTGCATGCGTAGCCGTCTGTTACCTGTGTTTTTCTTTTTTTAGTGGAAATTTCATCAGGCGGTATTTTTTCACATTCTGCATCATTAAAATTGATGAAACTGTATATGTCAGCCAGGTCCGCGTAACGTATGGGTTCCGATGGATACGTGGCATCTATCTCCCTTAGTTTCAGAAAGTTCACTTCATAAAAATCATTGAGTCCGTCTTTTCTCATGTTCTTCTTCCAGGTAACAGTTCTGTTTTTATACCTCTGAATTGTATCGTATAAAGCTCTGAATTAAGAAGTATGAGATCACAAATGTGACATAGTAAAACACAGCCTTTTCAATGTTATTCAGAGCTTATGATTGTTTGTTAATTCATTGTATTAATTGGGTTATAAGTCATAGACTTTCATTTTTTTTGCATTCGTTTTTTTTGGTTGTTTCGGATTGTTATGACATGATTTTAAGGTGAAAACGATTCTGACTGTCTTTTCAGGCGACTGAGGGTGTTCCGTTACTGCCGGTCAGCGTCTTACTGGGAGACTGTTTTTCCGACTGCGTTTACCTGGTCAGGGAGTATCTTATCCTGTCTGCAGTTGCAGAGCATTCTGTGGTCTGATGGTTATCTCCGGGAAGAATGCTGTTTTCCCCTCGAAAATAAATACGTTAGCCCGTCGCGAACTTGCTTTTTTCATGTATTTCCGGCCGCTCATGAAATATTTTTCCGGAGTAACCAAAAATTACTCTCTTACCTCTACATTTTTTCTGTGCCTGAAAACACCGGGGACGTAATCAGGAAGAAAAACCCGTACCGGCATAAATAACGGCAAAATACTATTGCAGTAAATATTACCGTGGCAGGGTGACCCGTTCCGGGAGTCAAACAGTATGCGTATACAAATCTTTCATGAGCACATGCCTGTACAGGTATCAAGTCGGGGAAGACAGAAATGGTGGCTAATATCATTAGAACACCATGGCGTGAATAACTTAAACCTGCGTGGTGAGTGTATTCTCTGGAGGTTACTGATTGTGTGAAAAGAAACATTAAGGTTATTAATGTTATTTTATAAAGAAGTGTTATTTGTCCACTTACTTACACCTTTGTATCCAGGAATACTGACTCTTCAGTAAGTACAACATTTCTTCGTCTACCGGATGATGATTTCTTTTCAGACATCCCGGTACGTTCAATGATTACTAACATCATTGTTTATTCTTTGCCGTAAATCATAATGATTGTCAGACTTTCCTGTGTGATGAACATCCATTCCATTGCACGATAAGAAATTACTGTTACAGCACGTGTGAAAAATGATACTCAAGAAACATACTTTAATGGCTGAAATCCTGAATCGGTATTCTGCATAAAAAATTAATCTCTCCCGTAATCTCATGACCAATAACTGTTATGGGATATTTATCATGGAATACGTAATCAACTCAAACCACAAACCAGACTATTCTCTTCAGTCAGTATTATTTAACCATCAGGACCGGTTATTTGACTGTCATTCGAAATTACTCATGCTTCGGGTGGATTTCGC
>NZ_JAOWGQ010000050.1:0-121995 GCF_030333085.1 Citrobacter sp. Cpa228
TAAGGAGGTGATCCAACCGCAGGTTCCCCTACGGTTACCTTGTTACGACTTCACCCCAGTCATGAATCACAAAGTGGTAAGCGCCCTCCCGAAGGTTAAGCTACCTACTTCTTTTGCAACCCACTCCCATGGTGTGACGGGCGGTGTGTACAAGGCCCGGGAACGTATTCACCGTGGCATTCTGATCCACGATTACTAGCGATTCCGACTTCATGGAGTCGAGTTGCAGACTCCAATCCGGACTACGACATACTTTATGAGGTCCGCTTGCTCTCGCGAGGTCGCTTCTCTTTGTATATGCCATTGTAGCACGTGTGTAGCCCTACTCGTAAGGGCCATGATGACTTGACGTCATCCCCACCTTCCTCCAGTTTATCACTGGCAGTCTCCTTTGAGTTCCCGACCGAATCGCTGGCAACAAAGGATAAGGGTTGCGCTCGTTGCGGGACTTAACCCAACATTTCACAACACGAGCTGACGACAGCCATGCAGCACCTGTCTCACGGTTCCCGAAGGCACTAAAGCATCTCTGCTAAATTCCGTGGATGTCAAGAGTAGGTAAGGTTCTTCGCGTTGCATCGAATTAAACCACATGCTCCACCGCTTGTGCGGGCCCCCGTCAATTCATTTGAGTTTTAACCTTGCGGCCGTACTCCCCAGGCGGTCGACTTAACGCGTTAGCTCCGGAAGCCACGCCTCAAGGGCACAACCTCCAAGTCGACATCGTTTACGGCGTGGACTACCAGGGTATCTAATCCTGTTTGCTCCCCACGCTTTCGCACCTGAGCGTCAGTCTTTGTCCAGGGGGCCGCCTTCGCCACCGGTATTCCTCCAGATCTCTACGCATTTCACCGCTACACCTGGAATTCTACCCCCCTCTACAAGACTCTAGCCTGCCAGTTTCGGATGCAGTTCCCAGGTTGAGCCCGGGGATTTCACATCCGACTTGACAGACCGCCTGCGTGCGCTTTACGCCCAGTAATTCCGATTAACGCTTGCACCCTCCGTATTACCGCGGCTGCTGGCACGGAGTTAGCCGGTGCTTCTTCTGCGAGTAACGTCAATTGCTGCGGTTATTAACCTCAGCACCTTCCTCCTCGCTGAAAGTACTTTACAACCCGAAGGCCTTCTTCATACACGCGGCATGGCTGCATCAGGCTTGCGCCCATTGTGCAATATTCCCCACTGCTGCCTCCCGTAGGAGTCTGGACCGTGTCTCAGTTCCAGTGTGGCTGGTCATCCTCTCAGACCAGCTAGGGATCGTCGCCTAGGTGAGCCGTTACCCCACCTACTAGCTAATCCCATCTGGGCACATCCGATGGCAAGAGGCCCGAAGGTCCCCCTCTTTGGTCTTGCGACGTTATGCGGTATTAGCTACCGTTTCCAGTAGTTATCCCCCTCCATCGGGCAGTTTCCCAGACATTACTCACCCGTCCGCCACTCGTCACCCAAGGAGCAAGCTCCTCTGTGCTACCGTTCGACTTGCATGTGTTAGGCCTGCCGCCAGCGTTCAATCTGAGCCATGATCAAACTCTTCAATTTAAGTTTGATGCTCGTGAATTAAACTTCGTAATGAATTACGTGTTCACTCAGAGACTTGGTATTCATTTTTCGTCTTGCGACGTTAAGAATCCGTATCTTCGAGTGCCCACACAGATTGTCTGATAAATTGTTAAAGAGCAGTGCCGCTTCGCTTTTTCTCAGCGGCGCGGGGTGTGCATAATACGCCATCCCGCCACGAAGTCAAGCATTTAATTTCGCTTTCTTCGCCGGAGTTCTCAGTGGAACCCCGCTGACCCGGCGGCTTGCGTGCCGTTGTTCCGTGTCAGTGGAGGCGCATTATAGGGAGTTATTTCAGGCTGACAAGGGGAAATTTAAAATAATTTTCCGAGTGCATACTTTTTCACCAAAAAAGACTAAATCGCCAGTTTTTCGAGCGTTTTGAAGCCATAGCGCTGCAACACTGGCAATAACTGTTCGGCCTCTGTTGTCATTGCCATGCAGAATGCCACATTCTCATCGGCCGATTTTGCATCTGGCGCTTCATGTTCTAATAACCAGGCCGTTCGACGCGCAATCGCGGCACCAGAATCCACCAGTCGCGTCCCTTCCGGGAGGACCTGTAATAGCTCCTCCTGTAATAGAGGGAAATGCGTACATCCGAGTACGACCGTGTCCGGTGGCTCCGACATCCGCAACCACGGGCGCAGAATACGGCGCAGATCTTCCAGCGAGACGGGTTCTCCGTGCAGCTTCGCTTCTGCCAGCTCCACCAACTCAGCGGATCCCAACATCGCTATCTGACACTCGTTAGCAAAGCGCGCAATCAATTCGTGTGTGTACGAGCGTTTCACCGTCGCGCGCGTCGCCAGTAGCCCTACAATACCATTCGCCGTGAGCCGCGCCGCGGGTTTAATCGCAGGCACCACACCGACAACCGGAAAAGCGAACTTTTCACGTAATGCCGGGAGTGACACCGTGCTGGCGGTATTGCATGCGATAACCGCAAGCGCGAGGGGATAGCGTTGCTGAACTGCAGTCACAATCTCAACGACACGCTCAACGATAAACTCTTCGCTTTTCTCACCATAAGGAAAGGCGACGTTATCGAAAGCATATATATAGTGGAGATCCGGCAGAAGATTCCGGATCTCATTGTAGACCGACAACCCACCGACGCCGGAATCAAACACCAGCACGGTGGGACGTGAATCAGAAGGTGTAGCTGCCAGACAAGGTGTATTCCCGTCCTGCAGTTGGGTAGCCATAAACTGTCTCGTAATCTTTATCGAACAGGTTGGCGATTTTACCACGAACTGTCAGCTGTGAGGTGATCGGATATGACACAGCCAGATCCCACAAACTCACACCGCCCATTTTTACCGGTTGATAAGTAACGTAGTCCGTATCGTATCGCGTCCCCAGATATTGATATGTCAGGCCCCAGTCAAAATCATAGACCTGCCAGTCGAGTTGGTATTTCACCTGCTGTTTAGAACGACGAGCCAGTGGCTCGTTGGTAATCGCATTACGCGAATCTACGTAGTCGTAGCTAAGCGTATGCGCCAACGGCCCGGTGTCGAAGTTTGCAGTCGCTTCGATACCTTTAATACGCACTTTGCCTTCGTTGTAGTACTTCTGAGTGTGGGTGTTGTAGTCGATCATGTCATCGATATCGTTGCGATACCCTGACACGCGCCAGTTAACACCTGATGTTAACCCTTCAAACGCCCCTTCCCACTGCTTACTCTCTTCGGGATCAAGGTTTGCATTGCCGTAATAGCCATGCAACTGCCCCAGATTTGGCGCTTTGTAAGATGTGCCATAGGAGGCAATGAAACGATAGCCTTCGATAAACTCCCATCCAGCGCTAGTTTGCCATGTACCATGACGACCAAACTCGGAGTTATCATCACTACGTGCCGCACCTTCGAAGGTGAAGTCACCAAGCTGCTGCAATCCCGTCAAATAGAGGCCAGTATTACGTTGGTCGTAACCGTCCGTAACATACCCAGTGCCTGGCTCCGTAGTTTGCTTTTGCCAGTCCACGCCTGCACCAATGTTACCGTGGCCAACAACTATGCTGTTTGACCACTGAACATTATATTGCTTCATCTCATCCAGCGTGGCCGAGGAATCATAGCGGCCATAGTTCGGATCATAGTTGTAGTCTTTACTGTGGCTGTAGCTCGAAACCAGTTGTGACTGAATAAGCTCGCCATTAAAACGTAACCCAGCGTCCCAGCTCTGGCTATAAAGCTGCCGGGTATCAAGTAGCGCCGAGCCAGGAGAATAATACGAGTCATAATCTGTGCGGTTATCATAACCATAACCACGAACGAACCCGCTCCATGTCTCGGAGAAGTTGTGCTCCAGTGCGCCATACAGCGTCTTGCTTAAGAAACCGTCTTTATCCGGTTGAGCCTGTGCACCAGTGCTACCGTAGGCCACAACATCGAAGCCTTTGGTGTAGGCATAATCGCCCATCAACGTGACACGCGTATTTTCGCCAAGCTGTTGTTGGGTTGCGATATCGTAATTTTGATACCCATTGCTTCCCACGCCGGCAGTCAGTTCCGTCCCTGGTTTTTCGCGCGTAGTAATGATATTCACCACGCCACCAATCGCATCCGAACCATATATAGCGGAACGCGGCCCGCGGATATACTCAATACGTTGCACCAGCGATACCGGGAACTGGCTAAGATCGGCCGAGCCGCTCACCCCCGCTAAATTAAGACGCACACCGTCTATCAACACCAGAACATGGCTGGCGTTAGTGCCACGAATAAAAATAGACGAGTTCTGTCCCATACCGCCGCTTTGTGCAATATCAACACCAGGCAAACGACGCAGTACATCGTTTACCGAGGTAGATTGCCAGCGATCAATGTCCTGACGTGTAACGACGGTGATGGGTGCAAGTACTGCACTTAGGGGCTGCTGAAAACGGTTAGCAGTAACGACGAGAGTATCTGGGCTAGCATCCTGCGCCCAACCAGAAGATGCCGCGACGGAAAGCGCCGTCAACAGCAACGATTTTTTAATCATTGTAAAGCATCCACAATATAAGAAGGATGCCGCAGGTCCACCGATAGTACGCGATAGTGAAAACCAGATGCGACGTTAGCCGGCAGGTCTTCGGGCTTGGAAGGTTATTCAGGATACCGAATAAAAAGAAATGAAGACTTCCCACCCACAGGCAGTGTCTGCTTTACGCTCTCATTTCACCTTTCCTTACCGCTGCGCGTCAGCTCCAGATTCACACTGGATTCCCTTTTAACTCACAGGACCGGAAAACGGATGCTACAGTTTGTTACAACCTGGTGTCCAGACCGGATATCACAATATCGGAAATCATCAATAACTGGACATCTGATGAGCAATCCCTACAATCCCCGCGTACTTTTATTTTTCAGGACGCATCATGACCCCCGAACACCTTCCGACAGAACAGTACGACGCACAGCTAGCTGAAAAAGTGGTGCGTCTGCAGAACTTAATGACGCCATTTTTTACAAAGGCTCCGGAAGTGTTCCGCTCACCGGTTAGCCATTACCGTATGCGTGCCGAGTTCCGTCTGTGGCATGACGGGGATGACCTGTACCACATCATGTTCGACAGCCAAACGAAGAACCGTATTCGCGTCGACAGCTTTCCGGCAGCCAGCGAGCTTATCAATACGCTGATGACAGCAATGATTGAAGGTGTACGCAACAATCACGTCCTGCGTCACAAACTGTTCCAGATTGATTACCTCACCACCCTGAGCGATCAGGCGGTGATATCCATGCTATACCATAAAAAACTGGATAATGAGTGGCGCCGGGAAGCCGAAGCGCTGCGGGATGCGCTGCGGGCGCAAAACCTGAATGTGCACCTGATCGGCCGGGCGACCAAAACTAAAATCGAGTTGGATCAAGATTATATCGACGAACGTTTACCGGTCGCGGGCAAAGAGATTATCTACCGCCAGGTTGAGAACAGTTTCACGCAACCGAATGCTGCGATGAACATTCAGATGCTGGAATGGGCGATTGATGTCACCAAAGGTTCAAAGGGCGATCTGCTGGAGCTGTACTGCGGTAATGGTAACTTTTCATTAGCGCTGGCGCAAAACTTCAACCGCGTACTGGCCACCGAAATCGCCAAGCCGTCCGTTGCTGCAGCCCAGTACAACATCGCAGCTAACCATATTGATAATGTACAAATTATCCGTATGGCAGCCGAAGAGTTTACGCAGGCAATGAACGGTGTTCGCGAATTCAACCGGTTGCAGGGGATTGATCTGAAGAGTTACCAGTGCGAGACCATTTTCGTTGACCCACCGCGCAGCGGTCTGGACAGCGAAACGGAGAAAATGGTGCAGGCGTATCCGCGGATTCTGTATATCTCCTGCAACCCGGAGACATTGTGTAAGAACCTGGAAACGTTAAGCCAGACGCACAATGTTTCACGTCTGGCGCTGTTCGATCAGTTCCCGTATACGCACCATATGGAGTGTGGGGTACTGTTAACGAAGAAGTAAGACTGCACGTAGGCCGGATAAGCACTACCGGTTCAGATTGCCGGATGACGGCTTTGCCTTATCCGGCCTACAGCTACAACTGTTACTCCGCTATTTCCTGCTTACGATTACGCACTTTAAAACCGATCCAGAACACCAGAATCACCGACAGTACCGCCGGGAAGAAGTTAGAGCCAATATCCGGGTATTCAGCGCGAACCACGGTGCTGTACAACAGAACACCGAGAATAAAACAGGCGGCAGCCAGGCCCGGCAGCCCCACAGGCATGGTGCGGTTCTGATAGCGTTGATGCAGACAATAAACCGTCAGCACCAGCGAAATAATCGGGAATACTGAGAATGGCACAATGGAGCTAAACAGCGCCGCAAATGTGCCATTGATCGATAAGCCAGCAACCAGCGCCAGCAGCAGCGTACCTTTATCTTGACCTGACTGTTTCATTGCTCGTCCTTCTCGTTACTCGGAGTGGTGCGTCATCTTCTCTTGTTCACGGCGGTACCAGTAAAATGCGCCTTTGGCGATCATGCGCAATTGCAATACCAGTCGCTCTTCCAGCTGTCGACGCTGTTCGGCGCCAACATCCAGTGCTTCTGCCCCGGCGCTGAACACAATGGTTACCATGGCTTCAGCTTGCGCTTCAGTAAACGCACGAGGCATATGGTTTTCGAGTTCCAGATAGTCCGCAAGTTCCGCAATGAAGTGCTGAATTTCACGTGCGACCGCTGCACGAAACGCTGCGGAAGTCCCAGAACGCTCGCGCAATAATAAACGGAAGGCGTTGGGATTGTTGCCGATGAACTCCATAAATGTTGAGACCGAGGTGCGGATCACACTCCCGCCTTTAGCGATGCGCTGACGCGCCTGGCGCATCAACTGGCGCAGCATCAGACCACTCTCGTCCACCATCGTCAGGCCGAGTTCATCCACATCGCGGAAATGGCGATAAAACGAGGTTGGCGCAATGCCCGCTTCACGAGCGACTTCGCGTAGACTGAGGCTGGCAAAACTACGCTCAGCGCTGAGTTGACTAAATGCGGCTTCTACCAGCGAACGCCGGGTTTTCTCTTTTTGTTGCGCTCTAACGCCCATCACGATGTCTGAATCCTTCCACATACCTTGCTGGCACTATACCAGAGATTAGGCGGTTGGCATGGCTTTGTGAATGATTGTTTACGCGCAGTTTGTGCTTCGACTTCGCAAAAAAGCACAACGATAATTGGGTTATCTCAACAACGATGTTACTATTCTGTTGCTTTTATGTATAAGAACAGGTAAGCCTGACCATGTCACATTCCTACGATTACGATGCAATAGTAATAGGTTCCGGTCCCGGCGGCGAAGGCGCTGCGATGGGTCTTGTTAAGCAAGGAGCGCGCGTCGCGGTTATTGAGCGCTATCATAACGTCGGCGGAGGCTGTACCCATTGGGGCACCATCCCGTCGAAAGCCCTCCGCCACGCCGTCAGCCGTATCATTGAATTCAATCAGAACCCACTTTACAGCGACCACTCCCGACTCCTTCGTTCTTCTTTCGCCGATATTCTCAACCACGCTGATAACGTCATTAATCAGCAAACGCGCATGCGGCAAGGGTTTTACGAGCGTAACCACTGCGAAATTTTGCAGGGCAATGCCCGTTTTGTTGATGAACACACGATCGCCCTGGAATGCCACGACGGCACGGTGGAAACGCTGACTGCGGATAAGTTTGTTATTGCCTGTGGCTCACGCCCTTATCACCCAACTGACGTCGATTTTTCGCACCCACGGGTTTACGACAGCGATTCTATCCTCAGCCTGCATCACGAACCTCGCCATGTTCTGATTTATGGCGCAGGCGTGATTGGCTGTGAATATGCGTCGATCTTCCGTGGAATGGACGTAAAAGTTGATTTAATCAACACCCGCGATCGTCTGCTGGCATTCCTCGATCAAGAGATGTCCGATTCGCTCTCATACCACTTCTGGAACAGCGGCGTGGTCATTCGCCACAATGAAGAGTATGAGCGGATTGAAGGCTGTGATGACGGCGTCATCATGCACCTGAAATCCGGTAAAAAGCTGAAAGCAGACTGTCTGCTGTACGCCAATGGTCGCACCGGTAATACCGATTCGCTGGCACTGGAAAATATTGGTCTGAAAACGGACAGTCGCGGGCAGTTGAAGGTCAACAGCATGTACCAGACGGCGCTGCCGCACGTCTATGCCGTTGGCGATGTGATCGGTTATCCGAGCCTGGCATCGGCGGCCTACGACCAGGGACGCATTGCCGCCCAGGCGTTGGTCAAAGGCGAAGCCACCGCGCATCTGATTGAAGATATCCCGACCGGGATTTATACCATTCCAGAAATCAGCTCCGTTGGTAAAACCGAACAGCAGCTCACGGCAATGAAAGTTCCATACGAGGTTGGCCGTGCCCAGTTTAAACACCTGGCGCGGGCGCAAATCGTCGGCATGAGTGTCGGAACGCTGAAGATTTTGTTCCATCGCGAGACCAAAGAGATTTTGGGGATCCACTGCTTTGGGGAACGCGCAGCCGAAATTATTCATATCGGTCAGGCGATCATGGAGCAAAAAGGTGGTGGTAACACCATCGAGTACTTCGTTAACACCACCTTTAACTACCCAACCATGGCGGAAGCCTATCGGGTAGCGGCGCTAAATGGCTTAAACCGCCTGTTTTAACGCACTGTCGAAATGGCCATCCATTGATCCCCGGATGGCCTCTGCCAGCTGTTCATAACGGCTGCGCAGCGGCGAGCCAGGGCGATACACCAGGCCAATCGTCCGGCGTGGTTCAGGCTTAATGCACGGCAGATAGACCACACCATCACGCTTACGCTCCGGCGGCACAGCCAGCGCAGGCAGTAAAGTAATACCGCTGCCTGCCGCCACCATGTTGCGCAGCGTTTCCAGACTGGTTGCCCGGAAATGGGTGTCTTCATCAGCACCGGCTTCAAAGCAGAAGCCCATCGCCTGATCGCGCAGACAGTGACCATCTTCCAGCATCAGCAGTTTTTCACCTGCTAAATCTGACATCGGCACACAGTCGCGGTTGGCCCATGGGTGATCTTCATAGATCGCCAGCAGCATAGGCTCATCAAATAACGGTACTTCGATGAACGCCTCACTCTCTTTCACCAGCGCCAGAATGACGCAGTCGAGCTTACCGCTATCCAGTTGCGCCAGCAGCTGATGTGTCTGCGCTTCATGCAGGTACATTTCCAGTTTCGGGAAGGTCTGGTGCAACATAGGGATAATATGCGGCAACAGGTATGGTCCCACCGTTGGGATCAAACCAATGTGCAGCGGGCCTGACATTGTCTCGCCTTGTTGGCTTGCCATTTCCTTGAGCACTTTGACCTCGCGCAGCACAGTACGCGCCTGATCCACCAGCAGTAAACCTGCCTGAGTGAACAGCACTTTACGACTCGTACGCTCCAGCAGCATAACGCCAAGCTCATCTTCCAGTTTGCGGATTTGCCCGCTAAGCGTTGGCTGGCTGACGTGGCAGGAATCCGCCGCTCGCCGGAAGTGACGATGCTCGGCTAGCGCCACCAGGTATTCAAGATCACGAATATTCATTATTCATCCTCCATCGCCACGATAGTTCATGGCGATAGGTAGAATAGCAACGAACGATTATCCCTATCAAGCTTTCTGTTTAATAATGCACCACAGAAACGGAACGGTACCCTTTAACCCTTGAAGCGCCTGTCCGTTCTCATACTCGAAATAACTAAAGCCAACGTGAACTTTTGCGGACCTCTGGTCCGCTTTTTTTTGCGTAAAAAAGCCCGGCGTAATGCCAGGCTCTGATAACTTTTTGTCTGATGGCGCTACGCTTATCAGGCCTACAACAACAAAGGTTATGCGATACGCGCCTTCGCGTAATCGATCGCCTGCGCAACCTGCTGCGGTGAAACACCACCTTTCGCCGCGCGCTTATCGAGGCACGACTGCAGCGAGAGAATCGGATAGACGTCATCGCCAATCACCGCGCTGAACTTTTGCAAGTCGGCCAGCGACAATGCTTCCAGCGGTTTACCCTGACGAATCGCCTCAACCACCGTTTCACCTACGATATGGTGTGCTTCGCGGAACGGAACACCTTTGGCAACCAGATAATCCGCCAATTCAGTGGCGTTGGCATAACCCTGCTGCGCCGCTTCCTGACAACGCGGACGTTTCACCTGAATGCCATCCAGTACCAGCGCGGCCATGTGTAAACAGTCCAGCCAGGTATCGAGTGCATCGAACAGGCCTTCTTTGTCTTCCTGCATGTCTTTGTTGTACGCCAGCGGCAGACCTTTCAGTGTCATCATCATGCCGGTCAGCGCACCTTGTACGCGTCCACATTTGCCACGGATCAGCTCTAATGCATCCGGGTTTTTCTTCTGTGGCATCAGAGATGAACCTGAGGTCACACGATCGGATAACTCAACAAAGCCCGCTTCACCGGTGTTAAAGAAAATCAGATCTTCAGCAAAACGCGACAGATGCACCATGCCGATAGAGGCATCAGAGAGCAACTCCAGTACATGGTCACGATCAGAAACGCTGTCCAGACTGTTGCGGGTCGCCGAGGCAAAGCCCAGCCAGCCTGCCAGTCGCTCACGATCGATTTCATACGCCGTACCCGCCAGCGCGCCGCAGCCTAACGGACTAACGTCCAGACGCTTAAGCGCATCCTGCAGACGGCTCTCATCACGCGCCAGCATTTCGACATAAGCCAGACACCAGTGAGCAAACGTCACCGGCTGTGCACGCTGCAAGTGCGTGTAACCCGGCATAACCGCATCCTGATTATTTTGCGCGGTGTCGACTAACGCGCTTTGCAACTGACGATTCGCAGACAGCAGTTCCATGACCGTGTCTTTGCACCACAGTTTAAGATCAGTGGCGACCTGGTCATTACGGCTACGCCCGGTGTGCAGTTTTTTACCTAACTGCCCGACTTTATCAATCAGCTTGCCTTCCACCCAGCTGTGAATATCTTCCGCATCACTTTGCAGGATCTGCTGCGGATTCGCGCGAACCTCTTCCAGCAGAGTGTTCATCGCTTCTTCCAACTGTAGTTGTTCATCAGCAGTCAGTACGCCGACGGTTACCAGCGCTTTGGACCAGGCCACAGAGCCGACAATATCCTGCTCTGCCAGGCGGTAGTCAAAACGTAACGAGTCGTTGAACTGTTTGAACCGCTGATCTGCTGCCTGTGTAAAACGCCCACCCCAAAGTGCCATAACATGCTTCCTTAAATTATTCGATTTCAATGCCGGATGGCGCTGCGCTTATCCGGCCTACAGGTTCGGTGTTATCACGTAGGCCCGATAAGGCGTAGCCGCCATCGGGCACATAAAATCTTACGCCAGAATACGCGTACCAATCGGCGTGCCGTTAAACAGCGCCGGGAGTTGCTCAGCATGACGCCAGGAAGCGATATCTACCGGGCGCCCCAGCGTACGCGCAGCATCCAGCGCCGCATTGACCTTCACGATCATGCCATCGGTAATAATGCCCTGCTCAATCAACTGTTCCGCTTTCGTCGCGGTCATTTCGGCAATACGCTGGCCTTTACCATCCAGAATACCACTCACATCAGAGAGCAGGATCAGATCAGCACCCAGCGTTGCCGCCAGCGCCGTCGCCGCCTGATCGGCATTGACGTTCATCAACAGCCCATCTTCAGTAACGCCAATGGAACTCACTACCGGCAGAAACCCCCCTTCCAGCAGCGTGTTAATCAGCTTAGGCGAACCCGGCTGCGCCAGTCCAACATGACCCAACTCTTTATCGAGTGGCGTCACTTTTACACTGTCGCCATCGCCAAGATACAGACCCACAGAGGCAATTTGATGTTTCTTCGCCCAGGCCAGTAAAGTTTTATTCGCGGTTCCCGCCAGTGCCCCCGTGATGATGTCGATTTGATCGGCTGGCGTAACACGCAGACCATTTTTCTTTTTCACCGGCAGATTGAGTTGTTTCATCAGCTCGTCGACGACACAGCCACCACCGTGGACAATGACCAGCGGACGCTGATGCGACTCGCGATAATTTACCAGCGCGGTAAACAGACGCTCCAGCGCCTCTTCGCTATCCAGTAAAACGCCGCCCAGCTTGATAATTAATGGATTCATCATTGCACCCTTAAATAAGAGACTGCGTCTCAGCAAAGCCGAAACGGATATTTGCGCACTGCATCGCCTGTGCCGCCGCGCCCTTCAATAAGTTATCTTCAGTCGCTACCACAATCAGGTGCTCGCCCTGTACGGCGAACCCGATATCACAGAACGGTAAGCCAACCACGTTCTTCAGCGCCGGAACACCTTTATCATACAAACGTACCAGTGGTTTATCGCCATACGCCTGTTGCAACGTCTGGGCCACCTGCGCATGAGTCACGCCCGCTTGCAAACGGCAGGTAATGGTTTCCAGGATCCCACGCGGGAAATTGCCCAAATGCGGGGTGAAGATCACCTCCGTACCCAGGTGAGTCGCGATTTCCGGCTGATGGCGATGAGTAAACACGCCATACGGTTGCAGGCTCACTTCACAAAAGCTGTTCGAAATAGCGGCCTTACGGCCCGCACCGCTCACCCCACTGGTGGCGTTAATCACCGGCCACTGACTGAGATCCAGCAGCCCGGCATCAATCAGTGGTTTCAGCGACAATTGTGCCGCCGTCGGGTAACAACCCGGAACAGCAATCAAATTCGCGTCTTTCAGACTGTCTGCGCTCCACTCCGCCAGGCCGTACACTGCCTGCTCCAGCAGGTCAGGATGCTGATGGGTAAAGCCGTAATATTTTTCATAGAACGCGCCGTCGTTTACGCGAAACGCGCCCGAGAGGTCAAACACCACACACCCGGCACGCAGAAACTGCGGTGCCAGATCATGACTGACCTCGTGAGCCGTCGCGAGGAACACAACGTCCACCCCTGCGCTAAACTCGCTGATATCGGACATTGGCTGTAACGGCAAATCGACAATGCCTTTTAGCTGCGGATGTAAATCGGAGATTAATTTTCCTGCATCATTGCTTTGCGCTGAGACGGTCAAAGCGGTTATGGTCATATCAGGATGGCGATTTACATAGGTCACAAGCTCTGCGCCAGCGTAGCCACTGGCGCCCACAATCAGCGTATTCAACATCGGGGCTGCTCACCTTCTTAGATTCGGTTGCCAGGTATAAGCCTTTATCACCTCACCTTACACTTGGTGGGTTTTATTACGCTCAACGTTAATGTATTTTTATTCACAAATACTGCATGAATATTGATACTATCATGACCCGAGGTGTGTCAACAATGAAAAACAATTTACCGCCATTTATCGAGATTTACCGCGCTCTGATTGCCACACCGTCGATTAGCGCAACCGAAGAAGCGCTCGATCAAAGCAATGCAGGTTTAATCACTCTGCTGGCGAACTGGTTTAAAGATTTAGGCTTCAATGTTGAGGTTCAGTCAGTTCCTGGTACGCGCAATAAATTCAATATGCTGGCGAGTGTCGGGCATGGTGCCGGCGGCCTGTTGTTGGCAGGCCATACCGATACCGTACCTTTTGACGATGGACGCTGGACGCGCGACCCCTTCACCCTCACCGAGCATGACAATAAGCTCTACGGTCTGGGTACAGCGGATATGAAAGGCTTTTTTGCCTTTATTCTCGATGCACTGCGCGGTGTAGATGTAACGAAACTGAAAAAGCCACTCTACATTCTGGCCACCGCTGATGAAGAGACCAGTATGGCCGGCGCACGTTACTTTTCTGAAACGACTTCGCTCCGCCCGGACTGCGCGATCATTGGCGAACCGACATCTCTGCAGCCCGTTCGCGCGCACAAAGGCCATATCTCTAATGCGATTCGAATTTTGGGTCAGTCGGGTCACTCAAGCGATCCGGCGCGCGGCGTGAATGCGATTGAACTGATGCATGATGCCATTGGCCATATCATGAAGCTGCGCGATGACCTGAAAGAACGCTATCACCATGACGCCTTTACCGTGCCGTACCCCACGTTAAATCTGGGCCATATTCATGGCGGCGATGCTGCTAACCGTATCTGCGCCTGCTGCGAACTGCATATGGATATTCGTCCACTACCCGGCATGACGCTTAACGATCTGAATGGGCTACTCAACGATGCGCTGGCCCCGGTCAGTGAACGTTGGCCGGGTCGCCTGACGGTATCGGAACTGCATCCGCCCATTCCTGGCTATGAGTGTCCGCCGGACCATCAGCTGGTCGAGGTGGTTGAGAAACTACTGGGCGCACAGACTGAAGTGGTGAACTACTGCACCGAAGCGCCCTTTATCCAGACGCTGTGTCCGACGCTGGTATTGGGTCCCGGCTCTATTAATCAGGCACATCAGCCGGATGAATATCTGGAAACACGCTTTATTAAGCCAACCCGCGAATTAATCACCCAGGTTGTGCATCACTTCTGCTGGCATTAACCGTTTATCGCCTCGCTAACCCTTTAGTGGTAAGCGAGGCAATTTATTAACATCTCCATAAGCAACGCTTATTTGGTTCGATGTGAATTAAATAACGTAAATTGCCGCCATTTTTTCGTTTGCTGAACCGATTTCGCAGCAATTGACGCCACGAGTTTTACGTGGCTTTATAAAAGACGGCTAAAAAGTTAAGCCCGAAAAATACAGGGCTAATAATTTCAAGATGGGGTGTCTGGGTAAATATGAACGAACAATATTCCGCGTTGCGTAGTAATGTCAGTATGCTCGGCAAAGTGCTGGGAGAGACCATCAAGGACGCGCTGGGAGAGAACATTCTCGACCGCGTAGAAACAATCCGTAAGTTGTCCAAGTCATCCCGCGCTGGCAATGAAATCAATCGCCAGGAATTGCTCACCACGCTGCAAAACCTGTCTAACGACGAGCTGCTGCCGGTTGCCCGCGCGTTTAGCCAGTTTCTGAACCTGGCCAACACCGCCGAGCAGTACCACAGCATTTCGCCAAAAGGCGAAGCTGCCAGCAACCCGGAAGTGATTGCTCGCACTTTGCGTAAACTGAAAGACCAGCCCAACCTCGATGAAACCACCATCAAGAAAGCCGTGGAATCGCTGTCTCTGGAGCTGGTACTGACCGCGCACCCAACCGAAATCACCCGCCGCACCTTGATTCATAAAATGGGTGAAGTAAACGCATGCCTCAAACAGCTTGATAACAAAGATATCGTTGATTACGAACGCAATCAGCTGATGCGTCGTCTGCGTCAGTTGATTGCTCAGTCCTGGCATACGGATGAAATCCGTAAACTACGACCAAGCCCGGTTGATGAGGCCAAATGGGGCTTCGCAGTGGTTGAAAACAGCCTGTGGGAAGGCGTACCTAACTACCTTCGCGAGCTAAATGAACAGCTGGAAGAACATCTGGGCTATAAGCTACCTGTTGATTTTGTTCCGGTGCGTTTTACCTCCTGGATGGGCGGCGACCGTGATGGAAACCCGAATGTCACCGCCGATATCACCCGCCATGTGCTGCTGCTTAGCCGTTGGAAAGCCACCGACCTGTTCCTGAAAGACATCCAGTTTTTGATTTCTGAACTGTCGATGGTAGATGCCACACCGGAGCTGCTGGCATTGGTGGGCGAAGAAGGCGCAGCGGAACCTTACCGTTATCTGATGAAAACGCTGCGTTCACGTCTGATGGCAACCCAGGCCTGGCTGGAAGCCCGTCTGAAAGGCGAAAAACTGCCAAAGCCTACTGGCCTGCTAACCCAAAACGAACAGCTTTGGGAGCCGCTGTACGCGTGTTACCAGTCTCTGCAGGCCTGTGGTATGGGCATCATCGCCAATGGCGAGTTGCTCGACACCCTTAGGCGCGTGAAATGTTTTGGCGTACCGCTGGTACGCATTGATATTCGTCAGGAAAGCACCCGTCATACCGAGGCTCTGGGCGAATTGACCCGGTATCTGGGCATTGGCGACTACGAAAACTGGTCAGAAGCGGATAAACAAGCGTTCCTGATCCGTGAGCTGAATTCCAAGCGTCCGCTGCTGCCGCGTCACTGGGAACCGAGCAACGACACCCGCGAAGTGCTGGACACCTGCCAGGTCATTGCCGAAGCCCCTTACGGCTCCATTGCCGCCTATGTTATCTCGATGGCGAAAACCCCGTCAGATGTGCTGGCCGTACACTTGTTACTGAAAGAAGCTGGTATCGGTTTTGCTATGCCGGTCGCACCGCTGTTTGAAACGCTGGACGACCTGAACAACGCCGATGACGTCATGTCCCAGCTACTGAATATCGACTGGTACCGCGGCTTTATTCAGGGCAAACAGATGGTCATGATTGGCTACTCTGACTCCGCAAAAGATGCGGGCGTGATGGCGGCCTCCTGGGCGCAATACCAGGCACAGGACGCGCTGATCAAAACCTGCGAAAAAGCGGGTATCGAACTGACGCTGTTCCACGGTCGCGGCGGCTCCATTGGTCGCGGCGGCGCGCCTGCCCATGCGGCACTGCTCTCTCAACCACCAGGTAGCCTTAAAGGCGGCCTGCGCGTGACAGAACAAGGCGAGATGATCCGCTTCAAATACGGCCTGCCGGAAGTCACCATCAGCAGCTTGTCGCTGTACACTGCCGCAATTCTGGAGGCTAACCTGTTACCGCCGCCGGAGCCAAAAGATGGCTGGCGTCATATCATGGATGAGCTTTCAGATATCTCCTGCGATCTCTATCGTGGATATGTTCGTGAAAACAAAGACTTTGTACCTTACTTCCGTTCCGCAACACCTGAGCAGGAACTGGGCAAGTTACCGCTCGGCTCACGTCCGGCAAAACGTCGCCCGACCGGTGGCGTAGAGTCTCTGCGTGCTATTCCGTGGATCTTCGCCTGGACGCAGAACCGCCTGATGCTTCCGGCCTGGCTGGGTGCGGGTACGGCACTGCAAAAAGTGGTTGAAGACGGTAAGCAAAGCGAACTTGAAGCAATGTGCCGTGACTGGCCATTCTTCTCCACGCGTCTTGGCATGCTGGAGATGGTATTCTCAAAAGCTGACCTGTGGCTGGCGGAGTACTACGATCAGCGCCTGGTCAAAAAAGAGCTTTGGCCATTGGGTGAAGAACTGCGTCAACGTCTGGAAGCCGATATCAATGTGGTGTTGGCAATCGCCAATGACTCACATTTGATGGCCGACCTACCGTGGATTGCCGAGTCTATTCAGTTAAGAAATATTTATACTGACCCACTGAACGTCTTACAGGCCGAATTATTATATCGTTCGCGCCTGGCAGAAGAGCAAGGTCATGCACCAGACCCACGCGTCGAACAGGCGCTGATGGTGACAATTGCTGGCGTTGCTGCCGGTATGCGTAACACCGGCTAATTTTATGCCTGTCACCCTCGTGCTATTGCGCGAGGGTGACATAAAATACTGCTGTCATAACCATCTCATTTTTAATATATTCCTGTCTGCATTTTATACATCCAATGGATATTTGTTAGCAGAACGCGATTTTCGACTCGCATTGCTTCAGATCCTCTTAAGGTTTAGCCGCTAACGTTGGCGCTACGATTAAAGACAGGCTCACACTATGCAATCCTTACAACTCCAGTCTAAACCCAAATTTAGCTGGAAAGCCCTGGGTTGGGCACTCCTCTATTTTTGGTTCTTCTCTACCTTACTCCAGGCCATTATTTATTGTACTGGCTATAGCGGAACTAACGGATTACGCGACTCAATACTGTTCAGCTCATTGTGGTTGATTCCGGTATTCTTATTCCCGAACCGTATTCGCATTATCGCCGCCGTTATTGGTGTGGCACTCTGGGCTGCTTCATTGGCCGCGCTGAGTTATTATGTTATTTACGGACAAGAATTCTCACAAAGCGTTCTGTTCGTCATGTTTGAAACCAACGCTAACGAAGCCCGCGAATATCTGAGCCAATATTTCAGTCTCAAGATCGTACTTATCGCACTGGCCTATACAGCAATCGCAATCCTGCTGTGGACGCGTTTACGCCCGGTTCATATTCCGTCGCCATGGCGTTATTTGGTGTCATTTGCACTGTTGTACGGTTTAATTCTGCACCCAATGACCGTCAATACGTTTATCAAGCATAAGCCTTTTGAGAAAACGTTGGGCGGCCTTGCATCGCGCATGGAGCCTGCCGCGCCATGGCAGTTCATCTCGGGTTATTATCAATACCGTCAACAATTGACCGCATTAAATAGCCTGCTGAATGAGAACAACGCATTGCCGCCACTGGCTAACTTTAAAGACAATTCAGGTGATGCTCCGCGTACGCTGGTGCTGGTGATTGGCGAGTCAACGCAACGTGGCCGCATGAGCCTGTACGGCTACCCACGTGAAACCACGCCGGAACTGGATGCGCTGCATAAATCCGATCCAAATTTCACCGTGTTCAATAATGTCGTGACCTCACGTCCGTACACGATTGAAATCCTGCAACAGGCGCTGACCTTCGCAAACGAGAAGAACCCGGATTTATATCTGACGCAGCCGTCGTTGATGAATATGATGAAACAGGCGGGTTATAAAACTTTCTGGATCACCAACCAGCAAACAATGACCGCCCGTAACACCATGCTGACCGTATTTTCCCGGCAGACAGACAAGCAGTTCTATATGAACCAGCAGCGTACCCAAAGTGCGCGTGAATACGACAGCAATGTGCTAGCACCGTTTAAAGAAGTCATGGCCGACCCGGCACCGAAAAAGTTCATCATCGTTCACTTGCTGGGTACACACATTAAATACAAATTCCGCTATCCGGAAGGCCAGGGTAAGTTTGACGGTAATACCGAGAACGTACCTGCAGGTCTGAGCAGTGATGAACTGGAGTCATATAACGATTATGACAATGCCAACGTCTATAACGACCATATCATTGCCAGCCTGATCAAAGACTACAAAGCAACTGATCCAAACGGCTTCCTGCTCTACTTCTCTGACCATGGTGAAGAAGTGTATGACACGCCGCCACATAAAACGCAGGGCCGTAACGAAGACAGCCCAACGCGCCATATGTATACGGTACCGTTCCTGCTGTGGACGTCTGAAAAATGGCAGGCTGCGCACCCACGCGACTTCTCGCAGGATGTTAATCGCAAGTACAGCAGTTCTGAACTTATCCATACCTGGTCAGATTTAGCCGGCTTTACGTACGACGGTTTCGATCCGACCCGTTCTATTACCAGCCCGGAGTTCAAAGAGACGACCCGCTGGATTGGTAATCCGTACAAGAAAAACGCCCTGATTGATTACGACTCCTTGCCTTACGGCGATCAAATCGGGAATCAGTAACGCCCTCTCAGGCCACTCTTTAAGAGTGGCCTTTTTTTATGATGACGGTTACTGTTTCCCTGTCCACGATCTGTCAGGGATTCACATGTATCACAACATCAGCCACCTACTTTCCCGCCTGATTAACGGTCCCTTACCGCTGCATCAGGTTTACTTCGCCAGCAGCAATGCCGCAACGCCAGAACTGGCGTACAAGGCAGATTTTCCGCGACTGGAAATCGTGCTGGAGGGGCAACTTTCGGATACGGGTATCGGGAACATACTTGTTCCCGGAGACGTTCTGTACGTCCCGGCAGGAGGCTGGAATCTTCCGCAATGGCAAACGCCCGTCACCATGCTGACGATTCTGTTCGCTAAGCAGCAGTTAATCTTTAGCGTTATGCAATGGGATGGCCGCCAGTTTCAACATCTCGCCAATCAACATGTGGCACGCCGCGGACCGCGTATCGGCTCCTTCATGCTACAGGCACTCAATGAAATACAAATGCAGCCCCAGGAGCAGCAAACCGCGAAATTAATTATTGCCAGCCTGTTCAGCCATTGCCGTGACCTGCTCGGTAGTCAAATCCAGACGGCATCGCGTAGCCAGGCACTTTTCGGCGCCATTCGCGACTACATTGACGAACGCTACGCCTCTCCGTTGACCCGCGAATCCGTCGCCCAGGCTTTTTACATCTCACCGAATTACCTTTCGCATCTGTTTCAGAAAACCGGAGCCATTGGTTTTAACGAATATCTCAACCACACCCGACTTGAACAAGCGAAAACGCTATTGAAGGGCTACGATCTGAAAATTAAAGAAGTTGCACACGCCTGCGGGTTCGTCGACAGCAACTACTTCTGTCGCCTGTTTCGCAAAAATACCGAACGTTCACCATCTGAGTATCGTCGGCAATATCACAGCCAGTTAACGGAAAAAGAGACGTTCCCACATTAAGGTGAAGTCGCGACAAAACCCACAAAGGACAAAAAACATATTTACTGGACTTTTGTAATATCAAAAAGAAACACGCATCCTCCGCCATCAGATTAAACTGGCCAACCAAGAACATGTGAAGTATCTCCCACTTTCACCGATATATTACATTTGTCCAGCTTTTGACAGATTTGTCAGATAGCGAAGTATACCGAAACACTCTTATCCTGAGCACAGCAAAGTATCCCGGTAACGGGCTGCTAACGAGAAATTAAGAGGGTGTTTTATATGGAACTGTACCTGGATACCGCCAACGTCGCAGAAGTTGAACGTCTGGCCCGCATTTTCCCTATCGCGGGCGTCACCACCAACCCAAGCATTATAGCGGCAAGCAAAGAATCCATCTGGGATGTGCTGCCGCGCCTGCAAAACGCCATTGGTGAAGAGGGCATTTTATTTGCCCAGACCATGAGCCGGGATGCACAAGGCATGGTGGAAGAAGCCAGACGCCTGAGCAACGCCGTACCCGGCCTGGTGGTGAAGATTCCCGTCACGGCTGAAGGTCTGGCCGCGATCAAAATGCTGAAAAAAGAGGGTATCACCACACTGGGCACCGCGGTATACAGTGCTTCTCAGGGTCTGCTGGCCGCACTGGCTGGGGCTAAATACATCGCGCCTTACGTTAACCGCATTGATGCTCAGGGTGGTGACGGTATCCGCACAGTACAAGAACTGCAAACATTGCTGGAACTGCATGCGCCAGACAGCATGGTGCTGGCAGCCAGTTTTAAGACACCGCGCCAGGCGCTGGATTGCTTACTGGCAGGATGTGCCGCAATCACCCTGCCATTAGACGTAGCGCAACAAATGCTCAATACCCCTGCGGTAGAGTCAGCAATAGAGAAGTTTGAGCAGGACTGGAACAACGCATTTGGTCACATCAACCTGTGAGGGAAATAAAGTATGGATCGCATTATTCAATCACCTGGTAAGTACATCCAGGGTGCTGATGTTATTACCCGTCTTGGCAGCTATCTCAAACCACTGGCAGAACGCTGGCTGGTCGTTGGGGACAAGTTTGTCTTAGGATTTGCACAATCTGCGCTGGAAAAAAGCTTCCAGGATGCCGGACTGGCGCTGGAGATTGCACCGTTTGGTGGTGAATGTTCACAAAACGAAATCGACCGCCTGCATGGCGTGGCGGAAAAAGCGCAATGCGGGGCAGTACTCGGTATTGGCGGCGGTAAAACGCTGGATACCGCCAAAGCGCTGGCGCACTTTATGGGTGTACCGGTTGCCATTGCGCCAACCATCGCATCTACCGATGCGCCATGTAGCGCGCTGTCCGTTATTTACACCGATGCGGGTGAATTCGACCGCTATCTGCTGCTGCCGAACAACCCGGACAGGGTCATTGTTGATACCAAAATTGTCGCGGGTGCGCCTGCGCGGCTGCTGGCAGCAGGTATCGGCGATGCGCTGGCAACCTGGTTTGAAGCACGAGCCTGCTCACGCAGCGGCGCCACCACCATGGCGGGTGGTCAGTGTACTCAGGCGGCGCTGGCACTGGCAGAGCTGTGCTTTAATACGCTGATCGAAGAAGGTGAAAAAGCGATGCTGGCTGCAGAGCAGCACGTGGTTACACCAGCACTGGAGCGCGTGATTGAAGCCAACACCTATCTGAGCGGCGTCGGTTTTGAAAGCGGCGGCCTGGCAGCGGCTCACGCCATTCATAATGGTCTGACCGCAATCCCGGATGCGCATCACTATTACCACGGCGAAAAAGTGGCTTTTGGCACGCTGACGCAACTGGTGCTGGAAAATGCGCCGGTAGACGAAATCGAAACCGTTGCGGCGCTGTGCCATTCCGTTGGTTTGCCGATTACCCTGGCGCAACTGGACATCAAACAGGATATTCAGGCGAAAATGCGCATTGTGGCAGAAGCGGCTTGTGCCGAAGGCGAAACCATCCACAACATGCCGGGCGGCGCAACGCCGGACCAGGTGTATGCCGCCCTGCTGGTGGCTGACCAGTACGGTCAACGTTACCTGCAAGAGTGGGAATAACCTGCAAATAGAAAATCCCCGCAAATGCGGGGATTTTTTTATTCCTACGATGCCGGACCCGCGCAAGCGACATCCGGCATTTTCTATTACAGCAGATCGAAACGGTCCAGGTTCATCACTTTCACCCATGCCGCGACAAAGTCCTTCACGAACTTCTCGTGGGCATCGCTGCAGGCATAAACTTCTGCCAGCGCACGCAGTACCGAGTTAGAGCCAAACACCAGGTCGGCGCGAGTTGCGGTGTATTTCACTTCACCGTTCAGACGGTCACGACCTTCAAATACCTCTTTCGATTCGTCAGTCGCTTTCCATTCGTTACGCATATCCAGCAGGTTGACGAAGAAGTCATTGCTGAGCACGCCAGGACGATCGGTAAAGACGCCATGCTGGCTACCATCAAAGTTGGCACCCAGTACGCGCATCCCGCCTACCAGCACGGTCATTTCCGGTGCTGTCAGGGTTAACTGCTGCGCTTTATCGATCAGTAACGACTCGGTGGTCGACACGTCAGGACGGGCACGATAGTTACGGAAACCATCTGCAATAGGCTCCAGCAGCTCAAACATCTCGATATCGGTTTGGTCCTGACGCGCGTCTACGCGGCCCGGAACAAAAGGCACAGTGATGTTAACACCCGCCGCGCTTGCCGCTTTCTCGACACCGACCACACCGGCCAGCACGATAATGTCGGCCAACGAGGCGGTATGAGCAGATTTATAAATACCTTCCAGCACAGGCAGAACACGTGCCGCAGTCGCATTCACATCCCAGCCGCGTTGTGGTGCCAGCGCCAGGCGAGCACCGTTAGCGCCACCACGTTTGTCACCGCCACGGAAAGTCGATGCGGAAGCCCACGCCACCGATACCAGCTCACTGACAGAAAGCCCGGAAGCTGCAATGGTCGCCTTCAGGTTAAGAATGTCTTCTTCACTTGGGTTGAAGAACGCATGCGGCAGTGGATCCTGCCAAATCAGATCTTCTTGCGGTACTTCCGGCCCGATGTAACGCGCTTTCGGCCCCATATCACGGTGCGTCAGTTTAAACCACGCACGAGCAAAGGCTTCGTTGAACGCCTGCGGATCGTTAAGGAAACGACGAGAGATCTTCTCGAACTCAGGATCAAAGCGCAAGGTCAGGTCGGTGACCAGCATTGTTGGCTTGCGTTTTTTCGACGGATCAAACGGATCGGGGATAATCTCCGGTGCGTCAACCGCTTCAAACTGAATAGCGCCTGCCGGGCTGCGAGTTTGCACCCACTCATATTTGAACAGGTTCTCGAAGAAATAGTTGCTCCACTGGGTCGGAGTCTGCGTCCAGACAACTTCCAGACCAGAAGTGATGGCATCTGCACCCGAGCCGCTGCCGTAGCTGCTGGCCCAGCCCAGGCCCTGCGCTTCAATTGGTGCAGATTCAGGATCAGGACCAACATGGGATGCAGGTGCTGCTCCGTGGGTTTTGCCCAACGTATGACCACCACCAATCAGCGCAACAGTTTCTTCGTCGTTCATCCCCATATTACCGAAGGTCGCACGAATAGCCGCTGCCGCAGAAAGCGGTTCACCACTGTGATCAGGACCTTCTGGGTTCACATAGATAAGACCCATTTCGGTTGCGCCAAGCGGGGCTTTTGCCAACTCTTCAGGATGGCGGTGAGTCAGCCAGGCTTTCTCATCACCCCAGTTTACGTCCAGATCCGGTTCCCAGACATCTTCACGCCCTGCGCCAAAACCGAAGGTACGGAAGCCTGAGTTTTCCAGCGCCACGTTACCCGCGAGGATAAACAGATCGGCCCAGGAAATTTTCTGACCATATTTCTGCTTGATTGGCCACAGCAGACGACGCGCCTTATCAAGGCTAACGTTGTCCGGCCAGGAGTTCAGTGGTGCAAAACGCTGCTGTCCGCGACCCGCGCCGCCGCGTCCATCGATGGAGCGATAAGTCCCTGCACCGTGCCATGCCATGCGGATAAACAATCCAGCATAGGTTCCCCAGTCAGCGGGCCACCACGGTTGAGATTCGGACAGAAGGGCTCTGAGATCCCCTTTCAGGGCAGAATAGTCGAGTTTGCTAAATTCTTTGCGGTAGTTGAAGTCCTCGCCCAGCGGGTTCGAACGGTTGGAATGTTGGTTCAGCAAATCTACACGGAGTTGATTAGGCCACCAGTCGCGGTTGTTCGTTCCTGCTCCCGCGCTCTGATCGTGACTGCCCTGATGAAAAGGACACTTACCGGCAGTTGATGCGTTATGGCTATCGTCGGACATGCTCATCTATATGCTCCCTTTACAGTGTTCTGACTACGATATACACCACCAGAGATAAGATATAGTCGAAATAACCCACAGATTCGATAGCTAATTCCTTTTATATTTTACGTTACAGAGATGTAGATCAAAATGATCAATAAAAAGCCCTCCGTAGAGGGCTGGGGCATCTGTTTAATTCGGTCTTACACCCAGTGTGTGACAAATAGCGTAGCTCATCTCAGCGCGGTTGAGCGTATAGAAGTGAAAATCTTTCACCCCTTCGCGACTGAGGATCTTCACCATGTCCATGGCGATATTCGCCCCTACCAGCTTGCGGGTTTCGGCATCATCATCCAGACCATCAAACATTGTCGACATCCAGGAAGGGATACGAACATTGGTCATATCGGCAAATTTCTTCGCCTGCTTAAAGTTAGAGACCGGCAGGATACCCGGAATAATTTCCACATCGATGCCTGCTGATACGCAACGGTCGCGAAAACGCAGGTAGCTTTCCACATCAAAGAAGAACTGGGTGATCGCCCGGTTTGCACCGGCATCAACCTTACGCTTCAGGTTCAGCAAATCAGCCTGAGCACTCTTCGCTTCCGGATGAACTTCCGGATAAGCGGCAACAGAGATATCAAAGTCTGCAACGTCTTTCAGCAGCGTCACCAGGTCAGAAGCATACATATCCGGTTTACCGCTTCCCGGCGGCAGGTCACCACGCAGGGCAACAATATGACGAATACCGTTGTTCCAGTAGTCCTGAGCAATGGTACGCAGCTCATCACGGGTCGCATCAATGCAGGTCAGGTGCGGCGCTGCTTCAAGACCCGTGCGATCCTTAATACCTTTAATAATGCTGTGCGTACGGTCGCGCTCACCCGAATTTGCCCCGTAGGTCACGGAAACAAACTTCGGCTTCAGGCTGCTCAGACGATCGATGGAGTTCCACAGGGTTTGTTCCATTTCACTGGTGCGCGGCGGGAAAAACTCAAACGAAACGTTAATCTGACCGGCAACTTCCGCCAGGCTCTGATTCAGGGCTTCCCGCTGGTTGGCGTGAAAAAAGCTCATACCTTACCTCATCAATCTTTTGTCGTTATATGTTGTATTGTGAACTGCTATACGTTTAGACGTCTAGATGTAAAAATGACGGAAAAGCACGCTGGCGTCAACACAAAAATCATCGATAAAGGTGAGGAATACTCAGCCAACGTGAAAAAAATTCACATCAGCTTGAAATGGTGAAGGATTGCATCATGAGTTCTTGCACCCACTGCAACCGGCTCTCATTTTCAGGCAACATCACGAACCCGGCACGGATACACAGCTCAGCATCGCTCAGTGGATGGAATACCACGCCCTGGCGCTGGATAGCGGCAAATGAAGCCGGGAGCAAACTTAAACCATCGCCCTGGGCAATCCGCGCAAGCAACACATCATGCTCCAGTGGTTCTTCAAGACAGGAAGGAGAGTAACCAGCACGGTGGAAAATCTGCCGGGTATAGTCAAAGAAAGCCGGGTTACGTTCCCGCTGGAACCAGAACAACGGTCGGTGGTTAAGTGCCGATAAGGAAAGAGAGGTCGTACAAGCCTCTGACCAAAAGGAGGGTAATGCAGCAATTATCGGCTCTTGCCAGGCTAAAGGGATGACGGTAAGCCCAGATGCCTCAATAGGCAAAGCCACCAACGCCGCATCCAGTTTGCCTCGCCTTACCTGACGAACAAGTTCAGGTGAGCCGTGACGCATGACACGCAGCATTTTTACACGAGCATTTAGCATTGATTCAAGCGCCACAAAAACACCCTGTTCAAACGCCGTGCTTAATCCTAAACGCAGAGGTTGCACCTCCATCTGCGCTAGCTGGCTCAATGCAATATAGGTCTTGTCCTGTAGCGCCAGCAGTGGGCGCACCATTTCTAATACATGCTGGCCCTCTTCCGTCAATGTCAGCCCACGGGTATGACGGACAAAAAGCGTCACCCCCAGACGTTCTTCAAGCTGGCGAATATGGCGGCTTAGCGGCGGCTGCGACATAAAAAGACGTTGCGCCGCACGGCTCATGTTGTTCTCTTCGGCCACTACGGTGAAGTAGCGCAGCAGACGGATATCCAGAGAGTGCAGGGGCGATATTGTCATACCAAAAAAGTATCACGGAAACGGTATTATCCCAATCATTCTGCGCGCTCTATCCTCACGCCACAGACCACACGATAGAGGAAGAAATGATGCTTTCAGAACGCTTTATTACCGGTCAGGAGATGTTGCAAAAAGTGGATGGCAAAGGGGGCGATGCGGTCATCGAAAGTCTGCAGGACATTGCGCCAGACTTCGCCCAATACCTGATTGAATTTCCTTTTGGCGACATCTATTCAAGACCGGGGCTGGATTTACGCAGTAGAGAAATAGCTACCGTCGCGGCATTAACTGCGCTGGGTAACGCCACACCGCAACTGAAAGTACATATTGGTGCGGCATTACACGTGGGTTTAACGCAGGATGAGATCGTTGAAGTGATTATGCAGATGGCCGTATATGCTGGCTTCCCCGCGGCACTCAACGGTGTGTTCGCCGCAAAAGAGGTGTTTGCCTCCCACAAAGGCTAAAACAACAGGCCAGCGGATTATCTGCTGGCCTGAGTATCTGCTGGGTTATGCCGCACTGCATTGCCGGGCATGCGGCAGCTATCCCCCGTTGTTTAATGGGGAACAATTTCGCGAACATCACGCCTCGCTTTGGTTTGTGGATGAAGAAATCAGTGACGATCAACACACCAGACCCTGGCAGTTACTGGGCAAAAGTTATCAGGGATGGTGGCAAAACCAGTGGCAAATTTGGCAACAAGGCGACACGCGTAAAATGGTGTGTTTGTTAACAGGGGGTCAGGTTGAAAAAGGAGCGTTAATAACCCTGGCGGCAAGTCATCATTTTCTCAACGGGTTGCAGCAACAGACGGAATTTCAGCAAAGCCCACGTTACTCTGCCCATTCTGTGTTTCAGACGATAAGGACGCTGTAAATACAACGCCCTCATTGATAAACGGTAATGATGCCGGATAGTAATACTTACGCATTTTATCCGGCAAAAAAACTACAACAACTGCGCCAGACGGTTGATGTCGGACTGGATAGCACCGGCGGTTACATCACGACCTGCGCCCGGCCCACGGATCACCAGCGGGTTATCGCGATACCAACGGCTTTCAATGGCGAACACGTTATCGCACGGCAACAGCGCTGCCAGCGGGTGTTCAGCGCGGACCGCTTCAACACCCACACGCGCTTTACCATTGGCGTCAAAACGCGCCACGTAGCGCAACACCAGCCCCATTTCACGTGCAGCTTCCAGACGTTGCACCATCTGTTCGTTCAACTCATCACCATTTTCAAAGAAATGGTCAATGGAGCCTTCTTCACAGTGCGCAGGCACCAGTGACTCAACGCGAACCTGGTCCGGCTCAATATCGTAACCTGCTTCACGCGCCAGGATCACCAGCTTACGCATCACATCTTTACCAGAAAGATCGACGCGCGGGTCTGGTTCAGTTAGCCCTTGCTGCCAGGCCTGATCCACCAGTTCGGTGAACGGAACCGTGCCATCAAATTGCAGAAACAGCCAGGATAACGTGCCGGAGAAGATCCCGCTGATCGACAGAATCGTATCACCACTATCAATCAGATCGCGCACAGTATGGTTGATCGGCAAACCTGCACCCACGGTGGCGTTATACAGCCAGTGGCGACCGGTTTTTTCGAAAGCATCATGAATTTGGCGATACTTATCGCTGGTACTCGCCCCCGCCAGTTTATTGGCGCTAATGACATGGAAACCATGGCTGGCGAAGTCCAGATACTGATCGGCCAATTGTTCACTGGCCGTCACATCCAGTACCACTAAATCATCATACGGGTGGGCGCGCATCCACAGGAATAGCGCCTCTTCATCCTGCTCTACCGCTTCGTCGTCGAAGAAAGCCAGAGCACGGCTGGCATCCAGCCCTTCATAGTTCAGCAGGCTGCGGCGGCTATCCACCACGCCTGCCAGCACGAATTCAAACCCGGTACGCGCGGAAAGCGTTGTTTGTTCGCGGGCAAACAGTTCCAGCCAGCGTGAACCAATATTCCCCTTGCCGAACAGCACCAGACCGATACGTTTTTCTGCACGGAAAATAGACTGATGCAAACCCTGAATCAGGCTTTCGGTCGGGCCGGTACGCAGTACCGCAACCAGACTGATCCCCTCTTCCGACTGCCAGGTAAACTCGACGGGCTGGCCTTTTAACTGCTGCCAGAAACGGTGGCAATGCAGCGGATTGCGCGTTACGCCTGCCCCAACCATCGCCACCAGCGCCAGCCCCTGGCGCAGACGCAGCTCGCCCGGCAAACCGGCTTCATCAAGAATTTTCAGTGCGCCATCAGCAACTTCGGAGGTATAGCAAAATTGCAGCAACTGACGGTCCGGATGCACACCAACCGCCAGCGGACGCACCTGCGTGCGTTTTAAAATCTGGTCGATATCTTTGTAAGCCAGCTTAAAGTCCTGGCCGGCGGGAACCTGAAACTCAATCAGACAGACGTCGTCATGGCTGGTCACAATGCGCGCTCCGGTACCAGAAGCCAGTACACGCTCAATCCGCGTTGACCCCTGATCCGGCGTGTAGCTGCAGCGCAGCTGGAGGTCGATATCGCTACCCGAAACCGGCTGTAAGGTGCGAGCATGCAGAACCGGAGCCGCCAGACGCGCCAGCTCGCTGGCTTCATCAAGACGCAGCAGCGGTAGCAAACAGGCATCTTTGACTTTACGCGGGTCCGCACTATAAACCCCAGCGACATCGCTCCAGATAGTCACGCGGGAAACGCCCGCCAGCGCGCCAACCTGCGTCGCTGAATAGTCAGAGCCGTTACGCCCCAGCAGCACCGTTTCACCCGCATTGCTACGACTGATAAACCCGGTAACCACCAGGCGTTTACCCGGATGCTGAGCCAGCAGTTGTTGCAGCAACGGATAAGACAGACCTTCATCCACCTGCGGCTGGGCACCGCGTTCAGCACGTAAAAACTCTCGCGCATCCAGCCAGGCCGATTCCAGCCCCTGTTGGTTAAGGACAGCAGACATCAAACGCGCCGACCACACCTCGCCATGTCCCACCACTTCGGCATAGACGGCATCGTTCACACCGCTGTCGAGCAATCCGGCCAGACGCTCCAGATCGTGAATAAACGCACCGATCAGCCCATCAGCCACGTCTGGTGGTAACAGGCCGCTAATCAGCTCACTTTGATAACGGCGTAATGCCTGCTGAACCTGATGCGCAGAAAGACGATCGGTCTGGCTTAACTTAAGCCAGCTAATCAACTGGTTAGTGGTACTGCCCGCGGCGGAAACAACCATCATATCGTCAGGCTGCGAGTACTCCGCCATAATACCTGCGACACGCAAATAACATTTCACGTCTGCCAGACTACTACCACCAAATTTGTGCAGTTGACGACCCTTCGCCCCTGCCTGCGCAATCACACTCATGTTTACCCCTTGTTTGCAGCCCGGAAGCCATTTTCCAGGTCGGCAATTAAATCTTCGCCATCTTCAATACCGGTGGAGATACGCAACAACGTTTCCGAAATTCCGGCAGCAGCACGCGCTTCTGGCGCCATACCCGCGTGTGTCATGGTCGCGGCGTGGGAGATCAGACTTTCAACGCCCCCTAATGATTCCGCCAACGTAAACAATGACAACCCGCTCAGGAAGCGACGCAATGTTTGCTCGTCGCCATCCAGTTCAAAACTCAACATCGCGCCGAACCCTTTTTGCTGACGCGCGGCAATCTCATGCCCCTGATTATCCGGCAGTGACGGATGATACAGTTTCTTCACCAGCGGCTGGGTTTGCAGGTAGTCCACAATAGCCTGAGCATTACGTTGTGCCACTTCCATACGCGGCGACAGAGTACGCAGGCCACGCAACAGCAGATAACTATCAAATGCGCCGCCGGTAACGCCAATATTATTCGCCCACCATACCAACTCAGTGACCGTCTCCGGATCTTTCGCTATCACCACGCCAGCCACCACATCCGAGTGACCGTTTAAATATTTCGTGCATGAATGCAACACCAGATCGGCGCCCAATGCCAGTGGATTTTGCAGTGCAGGGCTTAAAAAAGTGTTGTCGACAACGCTCACCGCACCAGCCTCACGCGCCAGTTGGCAGATTTTTGCAATATCTACCACGCGCAGCAGCGGGTTGCTTGGACTTTCGACCAGTACCAGCTTTGGTTTTTCCGCCAACGCCGCTTTCAGCGCCTGATCATCACCCTGATCGACAAACAGCACGCGATAGCAGCCACGTTTTGCCAGACTATCAAACAGACGATAGCTCCCACCGTAACAGTCGTGCGGTGCGACCAGCAGATCGCCAGGCTTGAGGAATACCGTGGTCACCAGATGAATCGCCGACATGCCGGTATTGGTCAGCACTGCACCAGCGCCTCCCTCCAGCTCCGCCAACGCACGCTGAACCACATCACGCGTCGGGTTGCCGCGGCGTGAATAGTCATGCGCGCGCGGCTCATTAAAACCGGTGAAATTATAGGTACTGGAGAGGTGAATCGGTGGGACAACGCAACCGTACTGCTCGTCGTCATTTAATCCGCTACGCACTGCAATGGTGGCCTGTTTACGCGTCATATTGAGGAGATCCTGGCTGAGTCGGTGAAAAGTCAGACACCAGAGTAATCATTGTTACAATAGCCGTCAATACATCTGGACATCTAAACTTCTTTGCGTATAGATTGAGCAAACAGGAAATAGCCGTTAAAATTATATGCATTAGCGTACATTTGCGTCGGCTAACTTCGTGTCAGGGCCGCGCCACTACGATAAACTACGCGCAATTATGGTCCGGGCTCAGGTTCTGGCCTCAATATTAATGACAAAGAGGATTAGGTATCTCATGGCTGAATGGAGCGGCGAATATATCAGCCCATACGCTGAGCACGGTAAGAAGAGTGAGCAAGTCAAAAAAATTACGGTTTCCATTCCTCTGAAGGTGTTAAAAATCCTTACCGATGAACGCACGCGTCGTCAGGTTAACAACCTGCGTCACGCCACCAACAGTGAACTGCTGTGTGAAGCGTTTCTGCATGCTTTTACCGGGCAACCATTACCCAACGATGAAGACCTGCGTAAAGAGCGCAGTGATGAAATCCCGGAAGAAGCAAAGGTAATCATGCGTGAACTGGGTATCAACCCGGAAACGTGGGAATACTGATTGTTAGAACAGATGAGAAAAGGCGGGATTACTCCCGCCGCTTCTCACTATGTTACTTACTGATACCATTAAGTTTATTCAATGTCTCTTCCATTTTGAGCGTCTCTTTACGGTTCAAGGGATAGAAATAAATCAGAATAATCGCGGCCAAAAACAGGCATAACGCCGGTAAAAGATTCGCCATCGTATAGATGTTTTCCTGCACGATGCTGGTTTGCACAGCGCCGCCCGTTGACGAAGATTGATAACCAATGATGGCCAGCATAAATCCACCAACCGCCCCTGCACACGCCTGACCCACCTTGCGGGCAAAGAAGTTCACGCCGTAAACCGTACCATCCTCACGATCGCCGGTGACATACTGATGATAATCACAAACATCGGTCATAAACGCCCAGATCATCAGGTTGAATAACCCAGCCCCCAGCGTCGCCAGGAACAGGCAAACCAAATAGACTTTCGCGTCGGTAATATGGATGAAGTACATAATCAGATACATCGCCACCGCAAAGAGCAATGCGCCGACGCTGGCCTCTTTTTTACCAAACCGCTTCGTGAGCCAGGATGCCGATGGCGCCAGCAAAACCAGAGACCCAAAGGTGAAGAGCAAGGCAACGGACATGGCCTCTTTGTTATGGAAATAGTCATTAAACAGGTAAGTCATGTTGGTACCAGACAACCCCTGATTAATCACGATCAACAGATCCACAACCACTAAAACAATCAGCGCCTTATTGCGTAGTAGCCCTTTCAACAGCACTGAAACAGGCATGCTCTCTTTTTTCTCTACGCGCACACGCTCCGTCGTTAACTGGCAGGTCAATGTTAAAAAGATAAAACCCAACACCGCACAGCCGATGGCGATCCAGAAGAAATGCTGCCCGGAAATCACCTGACTTCCGTCCACCAGGGTGGTGTACATCAGAATCGGGATAAAAAAGCCGGTTGCTCCGCCGCCGATAGCGGAACCCACGCTGCGCCAGGTTGACAGCGACACCCGGTCTTCCGGGTTCGAGCTAATCGCCGCAGACATGGCGCCATACGGAATGCTGACTGTCGATAACAGTGAACCGTACACAAAATAGGAGCAGCAAATGTAGATAATTTTCGCCGTATAAGAAAAATCATTCACAAACGGCAGAAACAGGACCACCGCGATGATACAGAATGGATACTTCATGCGGCGCACCCAGGGGTTAAATCGCCCATGTATCGTCAGTTTAGAGGTATCGCATAAGCGCCCTACACCAACATCGACAAACGCATCAAAGAGTTTAGTCACAAAATAGAGTGAGCCGACAATAACCCCTGAAATGCCGAGGACGTTAGTGTAATAAATCATTAAAAAACTATTTACTAAGCCAAGAATAAAACAGGTTCCCAGGTCACCACACAAATAACCAATTTTATCTCTAAATCCGAAAGGTCTGACGACAGTGGTTTCATTATTTCCGATAATAGTTCCATCATTAGACATGATGTCAACTCCTTAGACATATTATTCACACAAACTATGCTTATCGACGTAATCGGTCGATATGAAAACTATTACCGATTAGAAGTTATAACCAAGACCGACACGATAACGGGTCTGGCGATCGTCTGTCGTTGTTGTGTTATAACCAGAGGAAACGTTGCCAACCTCAACAAATGGAACCCAGGATCCTAGTTTATACGCCACGCGGAAGTTATATTCGTAATCATCTTTTCGGTTGTTATATAAATCTTCGCTATCGGCAATTTTATAAATACCGTTTAGCTCAAACATCCAGTCATTAATGTTATAACCGAGCCATGCTTCCGGACGATAGACCATGCGGTCATCCTTGCCGTCAGTGTTTCTGCGCATGTACTCCTGACGATAGCGGAACGCAGTCCACCAGCTGTCATTGATATTGTACTGTACGCGGACATAAGGTTTATAAATCGTGATGTTATCGCCCGTTTCGATCGCAATACCTGGCTGCCAGATGAGATCCCGCCAGGTAAACTGGTAACTTGCCGTATACTCGTTACCGTTACTTTCCATATTATTCCACGCATCGTTCGATTGCGTATCTTCAGAACGTGAAATGGCCTCTACCGCTACACCAAAACCTGTAGCAAAACGATGAGACATATAAACACGATCGTAATTTCGCCCGTCATCATAATATTCATGACGGTAATCAACATAACCCGCCTGCGCGGCTGCAGATAATAATGGTATCAGTAACAAGATAGATTTAAATTTCATGACCATCCCTTTTCACACTAAATAAAGAAAATTCACCATTACATTCCGGACTATAAACAGGAAAATAATAGAGTCGTAAGAATAATTTTATATTTCCGCAAAAGTGTATTTTAGAAAGAAGGGATAAACCTTTGAGATTTTGCCAGGAATTGGCATAAGTGGCAAAGAACAGAAGATAAAAATGACGAAGATCACTAGTGTGAATATTTTATTTTAAAAATAAAACGCCATTTCATTTATTAAAAACGAAATATTATTCAACACATAAATATAAATATAAATTGTATTATCAAATACAGATACAAAAAAAGCGCCATAAGGCGCTTTTTTCTGGCAGCTGAAACTTATTTGCTGCCTGGGATGCTGAAACGCTTGTTGAAGCGATCAACACGGCCACCGGTAGCAACATCACGCTGCTTGCCAGTATAGAACGGGTGGCACTTGCTGCACACGTCGAGGTTCAGATCGTGACCGACAGTAGAGCGGATTTTAATGACGTTACCGCAAGAGCAGTTTGCAGTAATTTCTTCGTATTTCGGGTGAATATCTTTTTTCATGGGAAAACCTCGGTTTAAGGCCGCGTCGCTCTTCCAGCCCTAACGCCAGACACCACGCGATGTTAATAGTATAGGTCAGTGATACAAATTTGTATCAAAGGCGGCGAATCATACAGAAATTAACCTGCTCATGCAAACTGATCCGCATTCTGTCCTTCACTAATGTGTATACTAACCCGCCAGATTTCAAGTCAGGATGATTCAATGCCCGTTGCGCATGTTGCCTTACCCGTTCCGCTACCTCGTACCTTTGACTATCTCCTGCCGGAAGGTATGAGCGCCAAAGCCGGGTGTCGCGTACGCGTGCCCTTTGGCAAGCAGCAGGAGCGTGTCGGTATCGTCCTTTCCGTCAGCGAGCACAGTGAACTACCGCGGAGCGAATTGAAAGCCGTTCTCGAAGTGCTGGACAGCGAACCGGTCTACTCGACCTCCGTCTGGCGTCTGCTGTTGTGGGCGGCGGATTATTATCATCATCCTATCGGTGACGTACTGTTTCATGCCCTGCCAATTCTGCTGCGCCAGGGACGCCCGGCGACTAACGCGCCCATGTGGTACTGGTTTGCCACTGAAGAAGGCCAGGTTATTGACCTCAACAGCCTGAAGCGTTCTCCCAAGCAGCAGCAGGCGCTGGCTGCGCTACGCCAGGGAAAAATATGGCGCGACCAGGTGGCAGAGCTGGAATTTAATGACGCCGCATTACAGGCGTTGCGGAAAAAAGGTCTGTGCTCCCTGGCGAGTGAAACGCCAGGTTTCAGCGACTGGCGTACGCACTACGCCGTTTCCGGCGAGCGTCTTCGACTGAATACCGAGCAAGCCACCGCTGTTGGCGCGATTCATAGCGCGTCGGACAGCTTTAGCGCCTGGCTATTAGCCGGCGTGACGGGGTCGGGTAAAACAGAGGTCTATCTAAGCGTACTGGAAAATGTCCTTGCCCAGGGCAAGCAGGCACTGGTAATGGTGCCGGAGATTGGCCTGACGCCACAAACCATTGCCCGTTTTCGTGAACGCTTTAATGCGCCGGTCGAAGTCCTGCACTCCGGATTGAATGACAGCGAACGTCTTTCGGCATGGCTGAAAGCAAAAAATGGCGAAGCGGCGATAGTTATCGGTACGCGCTCCTCGCTGTTTACGCCGTTTAAAAATCTGGGCGTGATTGTCATCGACGAAGAGCACGACAGCTCTTATAAACAGCAGGAAGGCTGGCGTTATCATGCGCGCGACCTCGCGGTTTATCGCGCCCATAGCGAACAAATTCCCATCATTCTCGGCTCAGCCACCCCTGCGCTGGAAACGCTGTGCAACGTGCGGCAGAAAAAATACCGCATGTTGCGCCTGACGCGCCGTGCCGGGAATGCACGCCCAGCCATTCAGCACGTGCTGGATCTCAAGGGTCAGCAGGTACAGGCCGGGCTCGCCCCTGCGCTTATCGCCCGTATGCGTCAGCATCTGCAAGCGGATAACCAGGTGATCCTGTTTTTAAACCGCCGGGGTTTTGCGCCTGCCCTGCTGTGCCACGACTGTGGCTGGATTGCTGAATGCCCGCGCTGCGATCACTACTACACGCTGCATCAGGCGCAACACCATCTGCGCTGCCATCACTGCGACAGTCAGCGTCCGATACCGCGTCAATGCCCTTCCTGCGGCTCAACGCATATGGTGCCGGTAGGACTCGGCACCGAACAGCTTGAGCAAGCTCTGGCACCTTTTTTCCCCGGCGTGCCAATCTCACGCATCGATCGCGACACCACCAGCCGTAAGGGCTCGCTGGAGCAGCACCTGGCAGAAGTGCATCGCGGCGGCGCTCGCATTCTGATCGGCACGCAAATGCTGGCTAAAGGCCACCACTTTCCGGACGTTACCCTGGTGGCGCTTCTGGACGTTGACGGAGCGCTATTCTCTGCCGATTTCCGTTCGGCTGAACGTTTCGCCCAACTTTATACCCAGGTTTCCGGACGAGCTGGGCGCGCCGGGAAACAAGGCGAAGTGGTTCTGCAAACGCACCATCCTGAACATCCGCTACTGCAAACCTTGCTGTATAAAGGTTATGACGCATTTGCCGAACAGGCGCTGGCCGAGCGGCAAACGCTGCAGTTACCACCGTGGACCAGTCACGTGATCGTGCGGGCAGAAGATCATAACAATCAGCATGCGCCAATGTTCTTACAGCAGTTACGAAATCTGATTCAGGCCAGTCCGCTGGCCGATGACAAACTGTGGGTGCTTGGCCCGGTTCCCGCTCTGGCACCTAAGCGCGGCGGTCGCTATCGCTGGCAAATTTTGTTACAGCATCCGTCGCGAATTCGCCTGCAGCATATCGTCAGCGGCACGTTGGCGCTGATCAATACGTTACCCGATGCACGTAAGGTTAAATGGGTGCTGGATGTCGATCCCATCGAGGGATAATCCCTCACGATGCGAGACGGATCGTAAAATTAAAGATCCATCACACTTTTTATGAAAATTCTGTAACCGTTTCCATTAACTATCTGATAAAAATGTTTCAGATGAAGGCTATTCAAGGACGAGTCTGTGCCAGCAGCTCTCTGGCGAGGAGAAAGAGTGAAACCGAATAAGCAGGTTGCCGCCGCTACGATGAAAGATGTTGCTCTGAAGGCGAAAGTCTCAACGGCAACCGTATCCCGCGCATTAATGAACCCGGACAAAGTCTCACAGTCAACCCGTAACAAGGTTGAGCAGGCAGCCCTGGAAGTGGGATATTTACCCCAATCAATGGGACGCAATGTTAAGCGTAATGAGTCACGTACCATTCTGGTGATTGTACCGGATATCTGCGATCCCTTTTTTAGCGAAGTGATTCGCGGCATAGAAGTGACCGCCGCAGAGCAAGGATATCTGGTGCTTATCGGCGATTGCGCTCACCAGAACCAGCAGGAAAAGACCTTCCTCAACCTCATAATCACCAAGCAGATCGATGGCATGGTGCTGCTCAGCTCACGCCTGCCGTTTGATGCCAGCGTGGAAGAGCAACGCAACTTGCCGCCGATGGTCATGTCCAACGAATTTGCGCCAGAGCTGGAACTGCCCACCGTGCACATTGATAACCTCACTGCAGCCTTTAACGCGATGAATTATCTGCTGGAACTGGGGCATAAGCGCATTGGTTGTATTGCCGGTCCAGAGGATATGCCGCTGTGCCACTACCGCCTGCAAGGCTATGTTCAGGCACTACGCCGCAGTGGAATTACCGTCGATCCACACTTCATCGCGCGCGGTGATTTCACCTATGAAGCGGGCGCTAACGCGTTAAAACAGCTACTTGAGCTGCCGCAGCCGCCGACCGCGGTCTTTTGTCACAGCGATGTGATGGCGCTTGGCGCGCTCTCTTACGCCAAACGTCAGGGCTTAAAAGTACCGGATGATTTATCTATCATTGGCTTCGATAATATTTCACTGACGGAATTTTGTGATCCACCCCTGACAACCGTCGCACAACCGCGTTTCGATATCGGACGTGAAGCTATGCTGTTACTGCTCGATCAATTACAAGGGCAGAGCGTCAGCAGTGGCTCACGTTTACTGGACTGCGAGCTAATTATTCGGGGTACTACCCGGGCACTGACGTAAAGTAAAGTGCTTTCGGACTCCCCTGTCTGGTCAAAGGCCCGTCGCTTAAGTAACATGGCGGGCTGACGAACGAATAAATACAGCGAAACGATAGTGGCACAACGAGATTATGTACGTCGCGGCCAACCGGCACCTTCGCGGCGCAAAAAGAGCACATCACGGAAAAAGCAACGCAGTACGCCAGCGGTATCCCCCGCGATGGTCGCTATTGCTGCAGCCGTACTCGTGACCTTTATCGGTGGTCTGTACTTCATTACGCATCACAAAAAAGAAGAGTCCGAGACGCTGCAAAACCAGAAAGTCACCGGCAATGGCATCCCACCAAAACCGGAAGAACGCTGGCGCTACATCAAAGAGCTGGAAAGCCGTCAGCCTGGCGTACGTGCGCCAACCGAACCCTCTGCGGGTGGCGAAGTGCTTAACGCCGATCAGTTGACCAATGAGCAGCGCCAGTTGCTGGCGCAAATGCAGGCTGATATGCGTCAACAGCCGACACAGCTCAACGAAGTACCGTGGAACGAACAAACGCCTGAACAGCGCCAGCAAACGCTGCAGCGTCAGCGTCAGGTGCAACAACAACAGTGGAACAACGCGCAGCAGCAGGCGCAGCAACCGCGCACGCAATCACGGGTAGCGGAACAGCCTTACCAGCAGCAGCAAACGCGTACGGCGCAAGCAGCTCCGGTACAACAACAGCCGAAAGCACAGCCAAAACCGGCGGCCCAACAGCCGTACCAGGATCTGCTGCAGACGCCTGCGCATACCACCGCCGCTCAGCCGAAAACGCAGCCAGCCGCGCCAATAACGAATGAAACGCAGCCGCCAAAACAAACGGCGGAGAAAAAAGATGAACGCCGCTGGATGGTGCAGTGCGGGTCATTCAAAGGGGCAGAGCAGGCAGAAACCGTGCGTGCTCAACTGGCCTTTGAGGGCTTCAACTCCCGCATTACCACCAACAACGGCTGGAATCGCGTGGTGATTGGCCCGGTGAAAGGCAAGGAAAATGCCGACAACACCATCAGCCGCCTGAAAGTTGCCGGCCACACAAACTGCATTCGACTCGCCACTGGGGGTTGAAACCCCCAAAATATCCCCCATCTATACTTGCATTACGCCCCGTACACCTGTGCGGGGCCTGTATTCTGCATTTGTAACCAAGGGGTCTGCTCGTGACAACAATAGTAAGCGTACGCCGTAACGGCCATGTGGTAATCGCCGGTGATGGTCAGGCCACACTGGGTAACACCGTAATGAAAGGCAACGTGAAAAAAGTCCGCCGTCTGTACAACGACAAAGTCATTGCGGGCTTTGCGGGCGGTACTGCGGATGCATTCACGCTGTTTGAACTGTTTGAACGCAAACTGGAAATGCACCAGGGTCACCTGGTTAAGGCCGCCGTTGAGCTGGCTAAAGACTGGCGTACCGACCGTATGCTGCGCAAACTCGAAGCGTTGCTGGCCGTTGCAGATGAAACGGCATCGCTCATCATCACCGGTAACGGTGACGTCATTCAGCCAGAAAACGATCTGATTGCCATCGGCTCCGGCGGTCCCTACGCCCAGGCTGCAGCACGCGCTCTGCTGGAAAACACCGAGCTTGGCGCACGCGAAATTGCTGAGAAAGCGTTGGATATTGCAGGGGATATCTGCATTTATACCAACCACTTCCATACCATCGAAGAATTGAACTCCAAAGCGTAAGGATCCCCCATGTCTGAAATGACCCCACGCGAAATTGTCAGCGAACTGAACAAGCACATCATCGGCCAGGATAACGCTAAGCGTTCCGTGGCGATTGCCCTGCGTAACCGCTGGCGCCGCATGCAGCTCAACGAAGAGCTGCGCCATGAAGTCACACCGAAAAATATTCTGATGATTGGCCCAACCGGTGTCGGTAAAACCGAGATCGCCCGCCGTCTGGCAAAACTGGCCAACGCGCCGTTCATCAAAGTTGAAGCAACGAAATTCACCGAAGTCGGCTATGTAGGTAAAGAAGTTGACTCGATCATCCGCGATCTGACCGATGCCGCCATCAAAATGGTTCGCGTTCAGGCGATCGAGAAAAACCGCTTCCGCGCAGAAGAAATGGCCGAAGAGCGTATTCTCGATGTACTGATCCCGCCAGCCAAAAATAACTGGGGACAGTCAGAGCAGCCTCAGGAACCTTCAGCAGCGCGTCAGGCATTTCGTAAAAAACTGCGTGAAGGCCAGTTGGACGATAAAGAGATTGAAATCGATCTTGCTGCCGCACCGATGGGCGTAGAAATTATGGCGCCTCCGGGCATGGAAGAGATGACCAGCCAGTTGCAGTCTATGTTCCAGAATCTGGGTGGCCAGAAGCAAAAACCGCGTAAGCTGAAAATCAAAGATGCGATGAAGCTGCTGATTGAAGAAGAAGCGGCCAAACTGGTCAATCCGGAAGAGCTGAAACAGGAAGCTATCGACGCCGTTGAACAGCACGGAATCGTGTTTATCGACGAAATCGACAAAATCTGTAAGCGTGGCGAGTCCTCCGGCCCGGATGTTTCCCGTGAGGGCGTACAGCGCGACCTGCTGCCGCTGGTTGAAGGCTGCACCGTCTCTACCAAGCATGGTATGGTGAAAACCGATCACATCCTGTTTATCGCCTCCGGCGCATTCCAGGTGGCGAAACCGTCTGACCTGATCCCGGAACTGCAGGGTCGTCTGCCGATTCGTGTGGAACTTCAGGCGCTGACCACCAGCGATTTTGAGCGTATCCTTACCGAACCGAATGCCTCCATCACCGTGCAGTACAAAGCGCTGATGGCGACAGAAGGTGTGGACATTAACTTCACCGAGTCGGGCATTAAACGCATTGCCGAAGCGGCCTGGCAGGTCAACGAAACCACCGAAAACATCGGTGCGCGTCGTCTGCATACCGTGCTTGAGCGTCTGATGGAAGATATTTCCTATGATGCGAGCGATTTGAACGGCCAAAGCATCACAATTGATGCCGAATATGTGAGCAAACATCTGGATGCGCTGGTCGCAGATGAAGATCTGAGCCGTTTTATCCTATAATCGCGTTCAATGCATTTTCATCACTGTTGATGGGGCTGATAAAGCCCCATTTTTATTGGCGCTAAATATGACTGAACAACAACAAATTAGCCGCTCGCAAGCCTGGCTGGAAAGTTTACGACCTAAGACCTTACCGCTCGCCTTCGCGGCGATCATCGTCGGTACGGCATTAGCATGGTGGCAAGGGTTCTTTGATCCGCTGGTCGCTCTGCTGGCACTGATTACCGCAGGACTGCTGCAAATCCTGTCCAATCTCGCGAACGACTATGGCGATGCCGTTAAAGGCAGCGACAAGCCCGACCGTATTGGACCGCTGCGCGGTATGCAAAAAGGCGTTATTACCCAGCAAGAGATGAAGCGTGCGCTGATTGTCACCGTGGTCTTAATCTGCCTGTCCGGTCTGGCGCTGGTGGCGGTGGCCTGTCACACGCTGGCAGATTTTGTCGGCTTCCTGATTCTCGGCGGCCTGTCGATTATCGCCGCTATCACCTATACCGTCGGTAATCGTCCATACGGGTATATCGGTCTGGGTGATATTTCTGTACTGGTGTTCTTCGGCTGGCTGAGCGTGATGGGAAGCTGGTATCTGCAGGCGCATACGTTGATTCCGGCGCTCATTCTGCCTGCTACCGCCTGCGGCCTGCTGGCAACTGCCGTACTCAACGTTAACAACCTGCGCGATATCAACAGCGACAGAGAGAACGGCAAGAACACGCTGGTCGTGCGTTTAGGCGCTGTCAATGCCCGCCGCTACCACGCCTGTCTGCTGATGGGCACGCTGGTCTGCCTGGCGCTGTTTAACCTGTTCTCGCTGCAAAGTTTATGGGGATGGCTCTTTATCCTCGCCGCACCACTGCTGATTAAACAGGCACGCTACGTGATGCGTGAAATGGATCCGACGGCAATGCGCCCAATGCTGGAACGCACCGTAAAAGCGGCACTGTTGACTAACCTGCTGTTTGTTGTTGGAATTTTCTTAAGTCAGTGGTCTCTTTAACTGACAAATATCAATTAACAATTGATGATTTTGCCAACAGTACACATAGCGCGATATACTAAAAATTCTCGCAGCAACTGAACGTTGAGCCTATGAAATACGATACATCCGAGCTTTGTGACATCTATCAGGAAGATGTCAACGTCGTGGAACCACTGTTCTCTAACTTTGGAGGACGGTCGTCGTTTGGCGGGCAAATCATCACGGTAAAATGTTTCGAGGACAACGGGTTGCTGTACGATCTGCTCGAACAAAACGGCCGTGGTCGCATTCTGCTGGTCGATGGCGGCGGTTCTGTCCGTCGTGCGCTGGTCGATGCCGAACTGGCTCGACTGGCCGTACAGAATGAATGGGAAGGTCTGGTCATCTACGGCTCAGTCCGTCAGGTAGACGATCTGGAAGAACTGGATATCGGCATTCAGGCGATTGCCGCAATTCCGGTCGGTGCCGCAGGGGAAGGTATTGGGGAAAGCGATGTGCGCGTCAACTTTGGCGGCGTAACGTTCTTCTCTGGCGACCACCTGTACGCCGACAACACCGGGATAATCCTCTCCGAAGACCCGCTCGATATCGAGTAAAGAAAACACCGCAATTCGGTGTGATGCCAGTCGGTTAAACAACTGACTGGCTTTTTTTCGCTTCTAAAAATCTCCAGAGCCTCTTTTGCCATTTTCCCCTTCCGATTCCCCCATCCTGCGCATTGACGAAGAAAAAACTCTCTCTATACCTAATGATGAATCTCATCACTCTCATCACGAGGTCATCATGCATATCGATCTGACAGGTAAAAAAGCGCTGGTCACCGGAGCCAGTCGTGGATTAGGGCGCGCCATTGCACTGTCGCTGGCGAAAGCCGGTGCTGATGTTGTTATAACCTATGAAAAATCTGCGGAGAAAGCCCAGGCCGTTGCCGATGAAATTACAGCACTTGGCCGCCATGGTGAGGCCATTCAGGCAAACAGTGCAGACGCTCAGGCGATTCAGAACGCCGTAAACCGCACGGTACAGTCACTCGGAGGACTGCATATTCTGGTCAACAACGCAGGGATCGCACGCGGCGGCCCGCTGGAGTCGCTGTCACTGGAGGACATCGACGCATTGATTAACGTGAACATCCGTGGCGTGGTAGTTGCCATACAGGCCGCGCTGCCGCATCTCCCTGAAGGTGGGCGAATCATCAATATTGGCAGTTGTCTTGCCAACCGCGTCGCCCAGCCGGGGATTGCCGTCTACGCGATGACTAAATCAGCGCTCAACTCGCTAACCCGTGGCCTGGCTCGTGATCTCGGCCCACGGGGTATTACCGTTAATCTTGTCCATCCCGGTCCAACGGACAGTGATATGAACCCGGCAGATGGCGAGCAGGCAGAATCCCAACGACAGCTTATTGCGACAGGGCATTACGGAACACCGGAGGATGTTGCAGCGGCGGTGACGTTTCTGGCAAGCCCAGAGGCTGGGCAGATTTCCGGCACCGGTCTGGACGTAGATGGGGGTTTGAATGCCTGAAATTAACGTTGTGTTGCGGTAAAACGTTTGTATTGCCGGATGACGGCTTACGCCTTATCCGGCCTACACAGGAACGATTACGCAAGAGATTTCGTGTTGTAGCAAGGCGGCAAACGAAGGTATCCCCAGGAGCGTAGTAAACTACGTGACTGGGGTAACTGAGCGCAGCCAACGCAGCTACGGCACGAAAGATGAAGCGTAATTAGACTTCTTCCATACGACCCAGCAGGGCATGCAGACGATCCTGCCAGCCGTTCTGCTGTTCTTTCAGGCTGTTGTTCTCACGCTCCAGCTCTTCACGCTGCTGCTGTGCAGACTGAACTTCCTGCGACAGTGAGTTGTTCTTTTCTTTCAGCTCTTCGATTTCCATCTGCAACAGCGTGATGGTATCAATCGCCTGCTGTACTTTTGCTTCCAGTTTCTCAAACACTTCTAATGACATCGTCATACCTCTCCTGAATTGCAAGGCGTTGATGGATAAAAATCCTCGTCCCGATAACCGGCGACGCCTTAATAAAAACGAGCGCACACTACTTAACACCGATTGTATGAAGCCGCGCCATCCCTGTCCAGCGGCATCCCGCGCAGATTGCGGTTTGCAACACTTTTAATCTTTGTCCTGGTGACACAACCGTCATAACTCTTAAGTGTTAACAGGATGATCGGTGAAATGATTCAGCTCACACTATTTTTGTATAACAAATACCGCGCAATGGCGCGAAAACGCTCATTTTGTTGATGGAGTACACACATTTTAATTTCGATATTTCTCGTTTTTGAGCGTTAACGATAAATTAACAGTGTGCCTACCGGCTCCGGGGATGTCAGTGACCTTCTCGCATACAATAAACATTAAACTCTTCAGGATCCGATTATGAGTCAAACATCAACCTTGAAAGGCCAGTGCATTGCTGAATTCCTCGGTACCGGGTTGTTGATTTTCTTCGGTGTGGGTTGTGTCGCTGCACTCAAAGTGGCTGGTGCTACTTTTGGTCAGTGGGAAATCAGTATCATCTGGGGTCTGGGGGTAGCCATGGCTATCTATCTGACAGCAGGCGTTTCTGGCGCACACCTGAATCCCGCGGTAACTATCGCACTCTGGCTGTTCGCCTGTTTTGATAAACGCAAAGTTGTCCCTTTTATTATTTCGCAAATTGCCGGCGCCTTTTGCGCAGCGGCACTGGTTTACGGGCTTTATTACAATCTTTTCCTCGATTTTGAACAAACTAACCATATCGTGCGCGGCAGTACCGAGAGCCTGGGTCTGGCAGGTACTTTCTCCACCTATCCGAACCCGCATATCAATTTTGTGCAGGCCTTCGCGGTTGAAATGGTCATTACCGCTATTCTAATGGGGCTGATTCTGGCTCTGACCGACGATGGTAACGGTGTACCGCGTGGTCCGCTGGCACCACTGCTGATCGGCTTGTTGATTGCCGTTATTGGTGCTTCCATGGGTCCGCTGACAGGTTTTGCGATGAACCCGGCACGTGACTTCGGACCGAAACTCTTCGCCTGGATGGCAGGATGGGGCGAGATTGCCTTCACGGGTGGTCGTGATATCCCTTACTTCCTGGTTCCAGTGTTTGGCCCAATTACCGGCGCGATTTTGGGCGCATGGGCATATCGCAAACTGATTGGTCGCCATTTACCGTGCGATGTCTGCGCGATTGAAGAAAAAGATGCGGCGGCCAACACTCAACAAAAAGCTTCGCTGTAATGTGACTACGGGACAAAAATTATGACTGAAAAAAAATATATCGTTGCGCTCGACCAGGGCACCACCAGCTCCCGCGCGGTCGTAATGGACCACGATGCGAATATCGTTGCCGTTTCACAGCGCGAATTCGAGCAAATCTACCCGAAAGCAGGTTGGGTAGAACACGACCCAATGGAAATTTGGGCGACCCAAAGCTCTACGCTGGTTGAAGTTCTGGCGAAAGCCGATATCAGTTCCGATGAAATTGCAGCAATCGGTATTACCAACCAGCGTGAAACCACCATCGTCTGGGAGCGTGAGACCGGAAAACCAATCTATAACGCCATTGTGTGGCAGTGTCGTCGTACCGCGGATATCTGCGAAAAGCTCAAGCGCGATGGCATGGAAGAGTACATCCGTAACAACACCGGCCTGGTCATTGACCCGTACTTCTCTGGCACCAAAGTGAAGTGGATCCTCGACCACGTTGAAGGCTCGCGTGAGCGAGCTCGTCGCGGCGAGTTGCTGTTTGGTACCGTGGACACCTGGCTTATCTGGAAAATGACTCAGGGACGCGTACACGTCACGGATTACACCAACGCCTCGCGTACCATGCTGTTCAACATCCACTCCCTGGACTGGGATGACACGATGCTGGATGCGCTGGATATTCCGCGTGCCATGCTGCCGGAAGTTCGCCGTTCTTCTGAAGTCTACGGCCAGACCAACATTGGCGGTAAAGGCGGCACACGTATTCCTATCTCCGGTATCGCGGGTGACCAGCAGGCTGCACTATTTGGCCAGCTGTGCGTGAAAGAAGGGATGGCGAAGAACACCTACGGTACTGGCTGCTTCATGCTGATGAATACCGGCGAGAAAGCCGTTAAGTCAGAAAATGGACTGCTGACCACTATCGCTTGTGGCCCGACCGGGGAAGTGAACTACGCGCTGGAAGGTGCTGTGTTCATGGCGGGTGCGTCCATCCAGTGGCTACGTGATGAGATGAAACTCATCAGCGATGCATTCGACTCAGAGTATTTCGCCACCAAAGTGAAGGACACCAACGGCGTATATGTTGTTCCGGCGTTCACCGGTTTGGGTGCTCCATACTGGGACCCGTATGCACGTGGCGCCATCTTCGGCCTGACCCGTGGCGTAAACTCCAACCACATCATCCGCGCAACGCTTGAGTCTATCGCTTATCAGACGCGTGACGTGCTGGAAGCAATGCAGGCGGACTCCGGTATTCGTTTACACGCGCTGCGCGTGGATGGCGGTGCGGTAGCCAACAACTTCCTGATGCAGTTCCAGTCAGACATTCTCGGCACACGTGTAGAGCGTCCGGAAGTCCGCGAAGTCACCGCATTGGGTGCCGCGTACCTGGCTGGCCTGGCAGTAGGCTTCTGGCAGAATCTGGATGAGCTGCAGGAAAAAGCGGTCATTGAGCGTGAGTTCCGCCCAGGCATCGAAACCACCGAGCGTAACTTCCGTTACAGCGGCTGGAAAAAAGCGGTCAAACGCGCGCTGGCGTGGGAAGATCACGAGGAGTAATACGTCATTGCCGGATGGCGACGCTAAGGCGTCTTATCCGGCCTACATGCTTGTGTAGGCCGGATAAGGCAACGTCGCCGCCCGGTAAGTTATCTGTGCAGAAGTAACCCCCGAGCATATCAATTATTCCCTCACTCCCCTGTGCTACACTTCGCGCCATTCCTTTCAGCTACGAGTTTGCAATGAGACGAGAACTTGCCATTGAATTTTCACGCGTGACCGAAGCGGCCGCGCTGGCTGGCTATAAATGGCTGGGCCGCGGCGATAAAAATACCGCTGACGGCGCGGCGGTGAACGCCATGCGTATTATGCTCAACCAGGTCAACATCGACGGCACCATCGTGATTGGCGAAGGTGAGATCGACGAAGCGCCGATGCTGTTCATCGGCGAGAAAGTCGGAACCGGTCTCGGCGATGCGGTCGACATCGCCGTCGATCCCATCGAAGGCACACGCATGACGGCCATGGGCCAGGCCAACGCGCTGGCGGTACTGGCTGTCGGCGACAAGGGTTGCTTCCTGAACGCGCCGGATATGTACATGGAAAAGCTGATTGTCGGCCCTGGCGCCAAAGGTTCAATCGACCTGAACCTGTCGCTGGAAGCCAACCTGCGTAATGTCGCCAGCGCGCTCAACAAACCGCTCGGCGAACTGACCGTCACCATTCTGGCGAAACCACGCCACGATGAAACCATCGCCGAAATGCAGGCGCTGGGCGTTCGCGTCTTCGCGATTCCCGACGGCGACGTGGCCGCGTCTATTCTGACCTGCATGCCCGACAGCGAAGTTGACGTGCTGTATGGCATTGGTGGCGCACCGGAAGGTGTCGTCTCTGCCGCCGTTATCCGCGCGCTGGATGGCGACATGCAAGGCCGCCTGCTGGCTCGCCATGACGTCAAAGGCGACAGCGAAGAGAACCGTCGTATCGGCGAACAGGAGCTGGCTCGCTGCGCCGCGATGGGTATTGAGGCAGGTAAAGCGCTGCGTCTGGATGAAATGGCCCGCAGCGACAACGTTATTTTCTCCGCAACCGGGATCACCAAAGGCGATCTGCTGGAAGGCATTAGCCGCAAAGGTAATATCGCCACCACCGAAACGCTGCTGATCCGTGGGAAATCACGTACGATCCGTCGTATTCAGTCCATCCACTACCTCGATCGCAAAGATCCGGATGTACAGACGCATATCCTGTAATTGATTTGATCAATAGAGCCTTCCAGCCCATCTGGGCTGGAAATCTTTTGTGCAACGAACGAAGATAAGGCAATCACAGCAGACAGGAGAAAACCATGGCAGATTGGGTAACAGGCAAAGTCACTAAGGTACAGAACTGGACCGATGCCTTATTTAGTTTGACCGTGCGAGCTCCGGTTCTTCCCTTCACGGCAGGTCAGTTTACCAAACTCGGCCTCGAAATCGACGGCGAGCGCGTCCAGCGAGCCTATTCCTACGTGAATGCGCCTGATAACCCCGATTTAGAGTTCTATCTGGTGACGGTTCCTGACGGAAAACTCAGCCCCCGTCTGGCCGCACTGAAGCCTGGCGACGAAGTACAGGTAGTGAGCGAAGCAGCCGGTTTCTTCGTGCTGGATGAAGTCCCCGATTGCGACACACTGTGGATGCTGGCAACCGGCACGGCTATCGGCCCATATTTATCGATTCTGCAGTTGGGCAAAGATCTGGACCGTTTTAAAAATCTGGTGCTGGTCCATGCCGCACGTTATGCCGCCGATTTAAGCTATCTGCCGTTGATGCAGGCGCTTGAAAAGCGTTACGAAGGTAAATTACGCATCCAGACGGTTGTCAGCCGTGAAACCGCCGCAGGTTCATTAACCGGGCGAGTTCCGGCGTTGATTGAAAGCGGCGCGCTGGAAACGGTAGTTGGGCTACCCATGGATACAGCAACCAGTCATGTGATGCTCTGTGGTAACCCGCAAATGGTACGCGACACGCAGCAGTTGCTGAAAGAAACCCGGCAGATGACCAAACATCTGCGCCGTCGACCGGGCCATATGACCGCTGAGCATTACTGGTAAGCACGTTTCACTGCCCGGTAAGCGTCCCGGGCATTTTGCCGGATGGCGACGCTGGCGCGCCTTATCCGGCCTACGAGTCAGCTCTGTATTTTACGTCCTGCGTGTCCTTCCCGTATTTATTTGCATCCTGGGTGCCGACAAAGGCGCCCAGATCGATAAGCATGCCAACCAGAATCAACGTCGGTACAAAGCGGCCTACCGCCCATTGCCAGGCACCAGGCAATACTGCCCAGTTTCCGGCCAGCAGCATCCATGCAAGAATCATCAGGAACGCCCACGCGCCGGAGCGACCCCGATCATGCAGACGTTTTACTGTGACTGCAGCCGTCGGCCACAGCAGACAGACCAGACAAAATGCCGCCGTCTGGATATCGAGCAATTGTTTACTCGCCAGCGAAAACAAAACCAGCATCCCGACAATCCACAGGCCTATCCAAATCCAGAAATCACGGCGTCCAAGACGCCCTTTAAATGAGAATAACCACTGCTGTATGGTCATGTAGATTCCTTTATTATTACCTTCCAGAACAGTTTACCCTTTTGACAAGCCTGACGGTTACCGTTTTAATCGTGAGCAGAGAGAATGAAAGGTACGATTGATGAAGCAAGGATTGACACTGTTTTTATTATTGTTTTCAGCCTTAACCGCCAGTACTGCGGCACGGGCGGAAGAGCCATCGACGGCAACCACGGCCCCCTATTTACTGGCAGGGGCGCCGACCTTTGATCTGTCGATTAGCCAGTTTCGCGAAAACTTTAATACGCAGAATCCGAAGCTTATTCTGAATGAGTTCCGTGCCATCGACAGCAGCCGCGATCGGGCAAATCTCACCCGTGCCGCCAGTAAAATCAATGAAAACCTGTATGCGTCCTCCGCCCTTGAGCGCGGCACCTTAAAAATCAAAAGTATGCAGATAACCTGGCTGCCGATTCAGGGGCCAGAACAAAAGGCGGCCAAAGCGAAAGCGCTGGAATACATGACCGCCGTCATTCGCACCGTCGCGCCGCTACTGACGAAAGAGCAAAGCCAGAAAAAGCTGCAAAAATTACTCGCTGCCGGCAAAGGCAAGCGCTATTACGCTGAAACAGAAGGCGCAATCCGCTATGTCATCGCAGATAACGGTGAAAAAGGGCTGACCTTCGCTGTTGAACCGATTAAGCTGGCACTATCAGAAAGTCTTGAGAAAGCGAATTGATGACAAAAAGCAAAGCCTTTCAGGGGATGAATCTCTATACTGTTTCACAGACCATGCTGCCCTGACGGGCGGCCATATTCCTTAATTCGCTGACAAGCGTGGAGAAATGAAATGCGACATCCTTTAGTGATGGGTAACTGGAAACTGAACGGCAGCCGCCACATGGTAAACGAACTGGTTGCTAATCTGCGTAAAGAACTGGCTGGCGTTGCTGGCTGTGCAGTAGCAATCGCTCCACCGGAAATGTATATCGACCTGGCGAAACACGCCGCTGCCGGTAGCCACATCATTCTGGGCGCGCAGAACGTTGACCTGAACCTGTCTGGCGCATTCACCGGTGAAACTTCTGCTGAAATGCTGAAAGATATCGGCGCGCAGTACATCATTATCGGTCACTCTGAGCGTCGTACTTACCACAAAGAGTCTGACGAGCTGATCGCGAAGAAATTCGCTGTGCTGAAAGAGCAAGGTCTGACCCCGGTTCTGTGCATCGGTGAAACCGAAGCGGAAAACGAAGCAGGCAAAACTGAAGAAGTTTGCGCACGCCAGATTGACGCCGTGCTGAAAACTCAGGGCGCAGCAGCATTCGAAGGCGTGGTTATCGCTTACGAACCTGTATGGGCTATCGGTACCGGTAAATCTGCAACGCCTGCTCAGGCTCAGGCAGTCCACAAATTCATCCGTGACCACATTGCTAAAGCTGATGCGAAAATCGCTGAACAGGTTATCATCCAGTACGGCGGTTCCGTAAACGCAGCAAACGCTGCTGAACTGTTCGCTCAGCCGGACATCGACGGCGCGCTGGTTGGCGGTGCATCTCTGAAAGCAGACGCTTTCGCAGTGATCGTTAAAGCCGCTGAAGCCGCTAAACAGGCCTAAGTTGTTAAGGCGGGAGGAGCACTCCTCCCGCTGTATTAACTACCAGTATCCCAACCAGTGCCACCAGAAGGCGCCGGTCACACCCCAAATGGTCAGGTTGACCACACTCATCACCAGTCCCGTTCTCCACCACTCCGCCAGCGTGACATAGCCCGAACCAAAGATGATCGGCGCAGTACCCGTGCCATAGTGCGTGAGCGACATCATCAACGAGGAGGAGAAGCCCAGCATCAGACCGAGCAGCGCCGGTGGGGCACCGAGGCCTAATCCGGCAGCAAAGAAAGCCGCGAACATGGCCGTGATATGTGCAGTGGTACTGGCGAAAAAGTAGTGTGAATAGACATAAAGCAGGATCAACAGCAGCGTGGCGATACTCCAGTGCACGCCGAGATGGTCAATTGCACTACCAACACTCGTCGCCAGCCACCCCACCAGACCCAGTTTGCTCAGGAAATCCGCCATCATAACCAGTGCGGCAAACCAGACTATCGTATCCCATGCCCCGCGGCATTTAAGAATGTCATCCCAGCTCAATACACCCGCCATCAATAGAATCGACAATCCAATTAACGCGGCGCTAGTGGGGTTTACGCTCCAGGCACTGCCCATCAGCATTGCTGGAACACCCGCCCATAGACAGAGCAGCAAAATGAACACCCCCAGGGTGATTTTCTCTGCCAAAGAAAGTGGACCCAGCGCATCCAGTTTTTGCCGCGCAAACTGCGGCGCATTTGGCGTGCGCGTGATAGCTGGCGGATAGAGCCACCAGATGACAATAGGCATCACGACCAGTGAGACAACGGCAGGAAGAAGCGCCGCAATCGCCCACATTCCCCAGGTCATGTTCAGCACGCCATCCGTCCCCTTTGTCAAAAAACTGACGATTAACGGATTAGGTGCGGTCGCGGTGATGAACATTGCCGAGCTGATCGGGTTAATGTTGTAGTTCACCAGCGCGAGATAACGGCCCGTTGAGCCATTCTCGGCATGGCCTGGCTGCGAGCCGAGGCTCTCCGCAATCGCCCGCATTACCGGGTGGATAATGCCGCCACCACGCGCGGTATTGCTTGGCGTTACGGGTGCAATTAGCGTTTCTGCCAGCGTTAGCGCCCAGGCGATACCCAACGTTCTTTTGCCAAACAAAGCAATAAACCCATAGCCAATACGCGCGCCCAGGCCGGTCTTTAACAGACTTTGCGACAGCATAATGGATAAACCAATCAGCCAGATTAGCTGGTTAGAAAAACCACTTAACGCATCGCTCAGCGCCGCGGTGGGTTTACCGGGATGCGTTACGCCAGTCATGGCTACCAGCATAATTGCCACAATCGCAATCGCGCCGATAGGCATGGCTTTACCAATAATTGCCGCGATAGTACCGATAAATAACGCCAGCAGATGCCACGCTTCGGGGGTAACATCTGCTGGACATGGGATAACAAACCAGATGGTCAGCGTAATAACAATCGAGATGATGGCAGGCCAACAGCGGATGGGGGTCAATCTGTCCATGAATCAATCCTTGAGTTTCCAGCACGCAATTATGCGCTCAGGTATTAACCGATATCGGTGCGCATAATACAATTCACCCACTCACAAAACAAAAAATTAACATTCCGATACAACTATAATTTCCCCAACACGCTAAACCACACATAATCCAGCGGCAGCAGTATCAGATACGTTGCCGCCGCCAGCGTGATACACAGCAGCATTCCCGCCCTTGCAGGTACTTTCCCAAGCGCCATCGCCACCACGATCGGTGAAGCCTGATACGGCAACAGTGGTGTGGAATAACCCAGCACCTGGATCATAATCACCGACAGCAGCGGGAATCCCGTCGCATCGGCAAAGCTTTGCGCCAACGTGGTATACAGCGCCGGAACGCCGTTCGCCGTCATAATAAAATTAAGCGCCGTGGTAATACCGGTCAGCGCGAGGAAACTGGTAAACGGCTTTTCCGCATCCAGCGGCATCACCTGTAACAGCGCCTCGCCTACCGCGCTACTAATACCGGTCTGCGTGACGGTGATCGCCAGCCCCAGAATACCCGCCACATAAATACAGGTACGAATGTTGACCCCAGTGGAAAACTCGTCGCCATTGATAAAGCCAACCCGTGGGAGCAATGTGATAACTGCCGCCGCCAGCCCAGTCCACGCGGGGCCAATGCCGTGCCAGCTTTCGCTTACCCAAAGAAGCAACACCACCGCTAACATCCAGGCCAGACGTTTTTCATCTCCACTCATCGGTTCCGACGGCGTGAGATCGCGCGGCGCATGGGGCTTGCCAGGGAACAGCCAGCAGATAAGCACGATGAGAACCGCGCCTTTAAGCCAACCCAGAACCGGCGTATGCAGCAGCAAATAGGGAAGATAATTGAGGTGGATGCCGTAAGAGCCTTCCGCAGCGCCGCTCATCACCAGATTCGGTACGTTTGCGGGTAAAATCGTCGCAGAAAGCTGGAATGTCCCAAACCCAACGGCCAGTGCCAGACCATACCAGGCGCGCGTACCATCGTTAATTCCAGCCCGTTTCGCCATCGCTGCGACAATCGGCATCAGCAACGCAATACGCCCCATGTTGGACGGCATGACAAACGCCAGCGCGTAACTCAACAGCACCACACTCGCCACCATTAACGGCCAGGAGTCGGTCAACCGTGATGACAGCGCCCTCGCCGCCCTGTCCGCCAGCCCCGTTTTACGAATCGCGATACCCAGCACAAAGCCGCTAAACACCAACCAGAATGCGGAGGACGCAAAGCCGCCAAAGATCACATCCGGTGGCGCGATTTTGGCCACCATCGCCACGGCAAAGAACAGCAGCGCCGTGATAAACTCCGGCAGCAGCGACGTAGCCCAGAGCAGAATGGTGATGCCAACCACCAAAGAGGGGATAAACAGAGGGTGTGTAAGCCAGAGCGACATGCCTGTCTCCTGTTGTTTTTTTCAACAAGAATACGGGGACAGGCATGCGGAGTAAACGCCAGATTAGGTGGGGTTAACGCAGAATATCACATTGATGATCCTGAATTTCCTCAGCGGAGGCGAGATTGAACGCCAGCAGATTGCGCTGGATCGCCAGCAAAACAAAGGATTCATCGCTCTGACGCACCATTGCCAGGGCGTAGCGGCCCATATGATCACGCGCATCCGGCACCTCTTCTGCCAGCATCATAAACGGGCTACGTTGCGCCAGTTCATTTTCCGTGACGCGACGCGCCAGATATTCATGACCGCGCAGTCCGCCGGGCAATGGCAACCAGCGAGTGCTGATTTCCGCCAGATTGTCATCCAGTTGTTGTCTGACATCGGTTCGCAGGCAGGAGATATGAATATGCAAATGATTTTGTGTACGCCCGCTGCGCGAGTTAATGGTCAGGGAGACCGCTTTGTCAGGGATTTCATGGCCGTATTTTTGGCTCATAAAGCTACGCGCCTGCCAGGCCAGCCAGAAAAAGTTCGGCGTGCCTGATTTCAACAGCAGTGGGCTTTCCGTACCGTTGATGCGGTAAGTGGGCATCAACAAATATTGCAAAGGGCCGTTACGGTCTTTAAACACCACATATCCGGCATCGGGTTTAACTTCAGTACACGGCGCGGGATCGTGCTGCTGCAATTGATGTGGCAGGCATTGCTCAAGGACTATCTGGCGTAACGCGTCCGGGTTACCGCTAAATTTCCAGTACCCAACGCCTGCAGCGGCGGCGACCACAATCACCGCCAGTAAAAGATAGCCTGCTTTTTTCATTACGCGTTTCCTGTATCCCATTGAAGGGCAAGAGTAACGCAAAACGATGACAAATAAAAAAACCCGGTCGCGCTATGCCACCGGGTCGGTAAATCACAGAACTTATTTAGCGTTTGCTGATCTGGTCGAACGTACCGCCGTTAGAAAAGTGTTCTTTCTGCGCTTTTGTCCAGCCGCCAAACTCTTCGTCGATGGTGAACAGCTTCAGCTTCGGAAATGCGCTTTCGTATTTCTTCGCGACGTCAGCATCACGCGGGCGATAGTAGTTTTTCGCCGCAATTTCCTGACCTTCCGGGGAATAGAGATACTTCAGATAAGCTTCTGCCACCGCTTTGGTATCTTTCTTTTCCACCACTTTGTCGACCACGGAAACGGTCGGCTCGGCGAGGATAGACTCACTTGGGGTGACTATCTCGAATTTATCTTTGCCCAGCTCATTCGTTGCCAGCAACGCTTCGTTTTCCCAGGCAATCAGCACATCGCCAATCCCTCGTTCAACAAACGTATTAGTTGAGCCCCGCGCACCGGAATCCAGTACTTCAACGTTTTTAAACAGTGCTTTGACGAAGTCCTGCGCTTTGGCCTGATCGTTGTTATTGTGGTGCAGAGCGTAGCCCCATGCTGCCAGATAGTTCCAGCGTGCGCCGCCTGAGCTTTTCGGGTTTGGCGTAATGACCGACACGCCTGGTTTGATCAGATCGTTCCAGTCATGAATTTGCTTTGGGTTGCCTTTGCGAACCAGGAACACGATGGTGGAGGTGTAAGGCGCGGAGTTATCCGGCAGGCGCTTAATCCAGTTTTTATCGATACGGCCACGTTCTGCAATGGCGTCCACATCGTAAGCCAGCGCCAGCGTCACGACATCGGCCTCAATACCGTTGATGACAGAGGTTGCTTGCTTACCCGAACCGCCGTGCGACTGACGGATCACGACGTTATCGCCTGTTTCCTGCTTCCAGTGCGCACTGAAGGCTTTATTGTACTGCTCGTACAGCTCACGTGTTGGATCGTACGATACGTTAAGTAGCTGTATATCCTTTGCCAGAACGCTGGTCGATGCCAGCAATAATGTTAACCCTACGCCCCATTTGTTCATCGCCCAGCTCTCTTATGTGATGTTGTGATGAGCAAAGCGTGCCAGAAAGGGATCCAAACATTAAAGAATAAAAAAAGATTTGCTATAACCTGGGGGAATAAATAAGAAAGGTTGTGCCGGATGACGGCTTACGCCTTATCCGGCCTACAGCGTGTACTCTTGTAGGCCCGGTAAGCGAAACGCCACCGGGCAACAAAAAACAATCAGTACAGTTTTTTCGCGCAGTCCAGCCAGTCACCTTTGAACGGACGCTTCATGTTTTCGATAGCGTCGATGATGTCGTGGTGAACCAGCTGCTCGTTCTGAATACCTACACAGCGACCGCCGTGACCTTCCAGCAGAAGTTCAATGGCATAGGCGCCCATACGGGATGCCAGGATACGATCGTAAGGAACCGGGGAACCACCACGCTGAATGTGACCCAGCACGGTAGAACGCGTTTCACGGCCCGTTTCTTTCTCAATGTAATGTGCCAGTTCATCAACGTCACACATGTGCTCAGTGATCGCGACGATGGCGTGTTTTTTACCTTTTGCAATGCCGGCTTTGATTTCAGCAACCAGATCGTCACGGCTAAATTCAACTTCCGGAACCACAACAAATTCACAGCCACCGGCAATTGCTGCAGCCAGAGTCAGGTCGCCGCAGTAGCGACCCATCACTTCAACGATGGAGATACGCTGGTGAGAAGAAGAAGTATCACGCAGACGGTCAATCGCTTCGACGACGGTACCCAATGCGGTGAAGTAACCGATGGTGTAGTCAGTACCTTTAATATCGTTGTCGATAGTGCCCGGCAAACCGATGCACGGGAAGCCCATTTCAGTCAGGCGTTTTGCACCCATGTAAGAACCGTCACCACCGATAACAACTAATGCGTCGATGCCACGTTTCTTCAGATTTTCGATAGCCACTGCACGCACGTTTTCGTCGCGGAATTCCGGGAAGCGAGCAGAACCGAGGAAAGTACCACCACGGTTGATCATGTCGGACACGCTGTAGCGATCAAGCTGAACCATACGGTCTTCATACAAACCCAGGTAGCCATCATGGATCCCCATGACTTCCAGTCCTTCCGTTAACGCTGCACGTACAACACCACGGATTGCTGCGTTCATGCCCGGCGCATCACCGCCGCTTGTCAACACACCGATTTTCTTAATCATGACTACCTCTGAACTTTGGAATGCAAAATGAAATCTGCTGCCGGAAGTCGATTCCGCATATCGAAACGATCCAACGAATATGCAGATAGTATAACAATCACTTCCTGCTGAATTGATTCAGGTCAGGCCAAATGGTGGTAATTTATACACAACATGCTGGCCCGGCTCACTTTTTTACAATGAATTATGAAAGCTCAAACATCTTGCCTTCCTTGGGTACGACTGAACAGGGATCCTGGTGAATAATCACATCCGATCCCGGGAAACGTCGTAAAATTGCCTGCTCAACCTGTTCAGCCACTATATGCGCCTGAACGAGCGGCAGATTATCTTCCATTTCCAAATGAATCTGAATAAAGCGGGTCGGCCCTGACTGCCGCGTGCGAAGATCGTGAGCGCCGCTGACCCCTGGCCATGACGTCACTATATCAATAATTTCCTGACGTTCTTCATCGGGTAAAGCGCGATCCAACAAGGATTGCACTGCCTCATACCCCATGCGTAATGCACTATATAAAATATAGATGCCAATCCCGAGCGCAAACAAGGCATCCGCACGATGCCAACCATACCAGGCCAGTCCAAGCGCCACGAGAATCGCACCGTTCATCATAACATCAGACTGATAATGAAGCATATCTGCCCGTACAGCCTGACTTTGCGTACGTTTAACCACCCAGCGCTGAAACGTGACCAGAATAATTGTACACACTAACGCAATGATGGTGACCACCACCCCAACGCCAGGATCTTTCATCGGCGTCGGCTGGATGAGATGCTGAATCCCGGTCAGGAATAAAAACAACGCCGAACCGGAAATAAACATGCTTTGCGCCAGCGCCGCCAGTGATTCCGCTTTTCCGTGTCCGAACGTATGTTCATCATCGGCCGGTTGCAACGAATAGCGCACCACCAACAGGTTGGTTAACGACGCCGCGATGTCCACCAGAGAATCCACCAGTGCAGCCAGAATACTGACCGATCCGGTGTACCACCACGCAAAAATTTTGATCAAAAGTAACAGCGATGCCATCACGGTAGCCGCGATTGCCGCCCGGCTAACCAGCCGCCCATAGGTTTGATTCATAAACACTCCTGCCAGGATATGCCGCTAGTATAACGGATGAAGTAAAACAGTCAGGCAATTACCGAGTGACAAATTTGGGGCAAAAAAAACCCCCACATCATGTGGGGGAAGACAGGGATGGTGTCTATGGCAAGGAAAACAGGGTTACTACTGGGAACGTGAGTTGCTACTACTCAATAAATTTAACGATGAGCTTTGTTTCCAGTGCGCTACGTCGCGCAGTTGCTCCATTCGTTGTTCATGTTTCTCATTTAAAACCGCTTGCTGCTCGGGCGTTAACAGGCGATACATCTGGTTGCGGACCCTGGCTATTTCAACCTGGCGGGCAACCTGTTCTTGTGCCATTTTTTCTGCCTGAGCGCGCACAGCGCTTTCATCAAATTTCTCTGCGGTGACAAGACGATGCATTGTCTCCATTTCGCTAACATTAACAGGAGGCTGTTCGTGTCTTGCCTGCTGCATTAAATCTCGCATCTGTTGACGTTGATGTTCGGTTAAACTGATACCGTCAAACATGTGGCTCTGTACGCTGCGCTGCGATGAGCCTTCACCGAGGTGCCAGTGATCGCCTGTGACGACTTCAGCTGCATGGCTTAAAGTACTAAGTGCCAGCGTTGAGGCCATGACGGCAGCGGTAACTTTGCCCATCACTTGCTCCCAAAATCTTTTCTGTCGCGATTCAACGAGAGACAGTTTACGATTCGGGCTGCAAACATGCGTCAGGGGGTGTAAAACAACGTAAAGTCATAGATTAGCGACGCCTGATGACGTAATTTCTGCCTCGGAGGTACGTAAACAATGAATAAAATCCTGTTAGTTGATGATGACCGAGAGCTGACTTCCCTGTTAAAGGAGTTGCTCGAAATGGAAGGTTTCGATGTGCTGGTTGCCCATGATGGGGAGCAGGCACTTGAGCTTCTGGATGACAGCATCGATTTACTTTTGCTCGACGTCATGATGCCGAAAAAAAACGGCATCGATACACTGAAAGCGCTTCGTCAGACACACCAGACGCCCGTAATCATGCTGACCGCTCGCGGCAGCGAATTGGATCGCGTACTCGGCCTTGAGCTGGGCGCGGACGACTATTTGCCCAAACCCTTTAACGACCGTGAACTGGTCGCGCGCATCCGCGCTATTCTGCGTCGCTCGCACTGGAGTGAACAACAGCAGAACAGCGACAACGGTTCACCGACGCTGGAAGTGGATGCGTTAAGCCTGAATCCGGGTCGCCAGGAAGCCAGTTTTGATGGGCAAACCCTGGAGTTAACCGGCACCGAATTCACCCTGCTTTATTTACTGGCACAGCATCTCGGCCAGGTCGTTTCTCGTGAACACCTGAGTCAGGAAGTGCTGGGCAAACGCCTGACGCCGTTTGACCGCGCGATCGACATGCATATCTCGAACCTGCGTCGTAAGCTGCCAGAGCGTAAAGACGGACACCCATGGTTTAAAACTCTGCGTGGTCGCGGCTACCTGATGGTCTCCGCTTCATGATAGGGAGCTTAACCGCACGCATCTTTGCCATCTTCTGGTTGACGCTGGCACTGGTGTTGATGTTGGTGCTGATGTTACCCAAGCTCGACTCACGCCAGATGACCGAGCTACTGGACAGCGAGCAGCGCCAGGGGTTGATGATTGAGCAACACGTTGAAGCTGAACTGGCGAACGATCCACCCAACGATTTGATGTGGTGGCGTCGCTTGTTTCGGGCAATAGACAAGTGGGCGCCGCCAGGGCAGCGGTTATTGCTTGTTACTACAGAAGGACGTGTGATCGGTGCAGAACGCAACGAAATGCAGATCATTCGTAACTTTATTGGTCAGGCCGATAACGCCGACCATCCGCAAAAGAAAAAATATGGTCGCGTTGAGATGGTCGGGCCCTTCTCCGTCAGAGACGGTGAAGATAACTACCAGCTGTATCTCATTCGACCTGCCAGCAGCTCACAATCTGACTTTATCAACCTGCTGTTCGACCGGCCGCTGTTGTTACTGATCGTCACCATGCTCGTCAGCTCGCCGCTGCTGCTTTGGCTGGCATGGAGCCTGGCGAAACCGGCGCGTAAGTTGAAAAATGCGGCAGATGAGGTGGCACAGGGTAACCTGCGTCAGCATCCGGAACTGGAAGCCGGCCCGCAGGAATTTCTGGCAGCAGGTGCCAGTTTTAACCAGATGGTGACCGCGCTGGAACGCATGATGACCACGCAGCAACGCCTGCTGTCGGACATCTCTCACGAGTTGAGAACGCCACTCACACGTTTGCAACTGGGGACTGCGCTGCTGCGCCGTCGTAGCGGTGAGAGCAAAGAGCTGGAGCGGATTGAAACTGAAGCACATCGGCTGGACAGCATGATCAACGACCTGCTGGTGATGTCGCGTAATCAGCAGAAGAACGCGCTGGTCAGTGAAACGGTGAAAGCCAATCAGCTGTGGGGCGAAGTACTGGATAACGCCGCCTTTGAAGCCGAGCAGATGGGTAAATCGCTGACAGTGAATTTCCCGCCGGGTCCGTGGCCGCTGTATGGCAACCCGAACGCACTGGAAAGCGCATTGGAAAACATTGTGCGCAATGCCCTGCGCTATTCACATACGAAGATCGAAGTGGGCTTCTCGGTGGATATCGACGGGATTACCATCACCGTGGACGACGACGGCCCAGGAGTTAGCCCTGAAGACAGAGAACAGATTTTCCGTCCGTTCTATCGTACCGATGAGGCCCGCGATCGCGAGTCTGGCGGAACGGGTCTGGGTCTGGCTATTGTGGAAACCGCAATCCAGCAGCATCGCGGCTGGGTGAAGGCCGAAGACAGCCCGCTGGGTGGTTTACGGCTGGTAATTTGGTTGCCGCTGTATAAGCGTTCCTGAGTCTCTCTGTGGTGCCGGATGGCGGCGTAAATGCCTCATCCGGCCTCCACGGACTGGAAGAATTATTTCCCCCACAAACGGCGGGAATTGTCCTCGATTTTGCCGCTTAAACGGCGCTTCTGCATCGTTCTGGTCCAGCTTTTCGATAGCCCCGCAGCCGACAGCAAACGGTGATACTGGTCGTCATCAAACGGCATATGCCAGGCAATGGCAATCGCCTCCTGCACACTGACATCGCTCACGCGTGACGCCAGGATCAACGGCGCGTCCGCCGATACCAGCCCGGGAGCAATGACGCTGCACAGCCAACCCGTCTTGCCCGCATCCTGCATCTGGCTGGCCATATCGCTGATGCCAAAATGGAAATTTAGCTTAAAGCACGGCGAGCGCGGCTGCGTGACCTGAATCAACGCCTCGCCCCACTGGAAAATATCGCCAATATAGACATTCTCTTCTGTCAGCCCAAGCGTTGAGAGGTTCTCCCCAAAGGCGGGGGCGACAAATAACTCCGCCTGTTCGGGGAATTCTTGTATCCAGTGCTGATAGTGTTCACGCGGATAGTGGCACAACGCACGATCCGGCCCGCCGTGAATTTTAGTCTCCGCCTGTTCATCACCCGTGAGCCCCAGATCGGTCAGCATCAGCTCGCCATCAACCTGAACTTTAGCAATCGCGCTGGGACGGCTTCCCGTGTAGTCCCGAATCTTGCCTGTAAAAACATCGACCGGATATCGCATCTGTTCCCTCTCCCGATAAATTTCTCCCATTACACCATATTTATTTTACCCCAGTCGCTCAAAATGAGAGCACGGTTCACATGAAACTTAGGGACACATGCTATCAATGTAAGCTGGTTTTGAAACATCATTTCAATTAAGGAGTCGACAACGTGACTGGTCAATCGCAATTTGCTGGCGTCTGGTGTCCTTCCATTACGCCAATGGACAATGACGGCAAGATCGATCTTAACGGTCTGAGCCAGCATCTCAAACGCCTTACCGAGGCCAAAATCGACGTAATTTTGCTGATGGGCAGCATCGGGGAATTTGCCTCCTTTACGCTCGAAGAAAGGCTGTTGCTGATCCGTGAAGCCCGTGCCATGAGCTCGCTGAAGATGGTCGCCAACGTCTCATCCACTTGCCAGAACGATGTGCTGTTGATGGCACAGGAAGCGTATCGCGCCGGTTACGATGCCGTGATGATCCTACCACCTTACTATTACGGGCAAACGGCGAAACAGCTCCTGAGCTACTTCCGTCAATTGGGGCAGAAACTCAGCGGCAAATGGTTTGCCTATAACTTCCCGGCGCGAACCGGTTGTGATTTAACGCCTGAACTGGTTGCCACGCTGGCAGCTGAATTCCCGAACTTTGCTGGCATTAAAGATACCGTGGACTGCCAGTCCCACACCCGCAGCATGATCCAGACAACACGTGCCGTGCGGGAAGATTTTGCGGTGCTGTCGGGTTATGACGAATACTATATTCCTAACCTGCTGGCAGGTGGCGCGGGGATTATTTCAGGATTAAACAACGTCATGCCGGCGCTGTTTGTCAGCGCACGAGAAGCATTTAAGCAGGGGGATCTGGCTGCACTTCGCGATATTCAGGACCAGATTGGCACCTACATGTCCATCTACGCCATCGGTGAGGATTTCGTCACCACCATCAAAACCGTGGTATCGCGTAAGTTTGGCTATTGCACCGGGGTTTCGCGTAATGCAGGCGGGGAGCTGAATGAAAGTGAGTGTCGAACAATTGATGAGGTGTTTGTAATCAAGGGTTAAAACGGTTAAGCCGGATGGTACAAACCATCCGGCTTAATCACGTTACTTCACCGCGTTGCGCATATCGATTGCCGCCGCTCTGGCTTTGACTCTTTTCGACCAGATGGACGTGATAATCGGCACGAGGATGGAGGTTACAATCACTGACGTCGCCACCAGAGAGGTTGCCGCCGGTGCCATGGGTTTAAACGCCGGAACCATTTCCGCAATCAGCACCGGTGTGGCGACCGCCGCCCCCGCAGAGCTGGAAGCTGCAATTCCTGCCGTACCATCGCCGCCGCCAATCAGTTTATCGGCAATAATCAGCGGGATACCGGTGATGATAATCACCGCCACGCCCAGCAGAATACCCAGTACGCCGGTCTGTGCAATCACGCTCAAATCAATGGTGTTACCTAATGCGAAGGCGAAGAAAGGGATCAGCGTCTGCACGGCCTTACTGAAGAATTCCCGCAGTTCAGGGTCCAGATTCCCCAGCGCAAAGCCAATCAGGAACGGCAATACTGCACCAACAAATACGTGCGGTTCAAACGACGCGATCCCGGCAGTTCCCAGAATCACCATGGTCATCAGCGGACCTGACTCCAGCGACATCAGGACAAACGCCCCGGCCTCTTCTTTGGTGCCGTACTGCTGCATAATCGAGGCATACAGCCCGCCGTTAGTCATATCCATGGCCGCCACCAGCGCCAGCGTAGACAACCCGGCGAAGAACCCGACTTCCACGCCATGTTCAGGCAGAATGCGCGATGCAATCGCCGCAACCACCCACGCCACCAGGATCTTAGTTATCACTAACGTGCCGGATTTACGCAGTACGGTTCCGGTAGCGCTCAGCTTAATCGACGCTCCCATGCAAAAGAACCAGACTGCCAGAATCGGCACCGTACCGGTGATCATACCGTTGGTAAATGAGCCGAAGTATTTCCCGGCGCCGGGGGAAAAGGTGTGACACAACGCGCCCAGAAACAGCGGCACCAACATCATACCGCCTGGGATTTTCTCTATCGTACGTTTGATCTGCATTTCCATCACCTGTAGACATAAAAATGGGGCAATTTTTATGGGCGACTGCATCTTGCTTTTGAGATGCGCCCGTCTTGATGAAAAGAAGATAGACATTCGTAGAGACTATAAAAGTGATCTCACCCACATAATAAAACCTTGTTTCAATTTAAATGGATCATTGTTTTTATATTGATTTTGATCACAAAAAAACCCCCACAAGCATCGCTTGCAGGGGCTTAGTTAACGCGTCGAACTTATTTTTTTGCAGCGAAACGTGCAGCAGCTTCGTCCCAGTTCACTACGTCCCAGAACGCCTTGATGTAGTCCGGGCGACGGTTCTGGAATTTCAGGTAGTAAGCGTGTTCCCAAACGTCCAGACCCACGATCGGGAAGCCGGAAGCGCCAGAGATTGCTTCACCCATCAGCGGGGAATCCTGGTTAGCAGTGGAAACAACAGCCAGTTTGTCACCTTTCAGCACCAGCCACGCCCAGCCGGAACCGAAACGAGTTGCTGCTGCTTTTTCAAATTCAGCTTTGAAGTTGTCAACAGAACCGAAGTCACGTTCGATAGCCGCTTTCAGGTCGCCCTGCAACGTGGTACCGGTTTTCAGGCCTTTCCAGAACAGGCTGTGGTTAGCGTGACCGCCCGCGTTGTTACGCAGAACGGTTTTCTTATCCGCAGGCAGCTGATCCAGTTTGGTGATCAGTTCTTCAGCGGACAGGCTCGCGAATTCAGGCAGGCTTTCCAGCGCAGCATTAGCGTTATTTACGTAAGCCTGGTGGTGTTTGGTGTGGTGGATTTCCATCGTCTGCTTATCGAAGTGCGGTTCAAGGGCATCATAAGCGTACGGCAGGGATGGCAGTGTATAACTCATAATCATCTCCAGTATTGTCGGGCGGCCAGTGTTAACGCCGCGTAAGCAGTTGGGTCATTATAGTTAATTAAATGATATTGAAAATGATTATCAATGCCGTACTTTTTACATGGTTTTAATTATTCATCACCATTGCTGAAGATGTGAGCCAAATCACCCAGTTAACGTGATGATTGCCAACAAGAGGACAAAGGCGGCAATCGTCAAAAGGTTAATAATCTGCGTAATTTTTAAACTCGTTGTGTCGGAGGGGTTATGACCGACGATAAAAAATAACGAGGATTCAGTCATGAGTAACGCGATTACGATGGGTATTCTTTGGCATTTGATAGGTGCAGCCAGTGCAGCCTGTTTCTATGCCCCGTTCAAACAAGTCAAACATTGGTCATGGGAAACGATGTGGTCGGTTGGCGGGATCGTCTCCTGGCTTATCCTGCCATGGACCATCAGCGCCATGTTGCTTCCCAACTTCTGGGCCTACTTCAGTTCTTTCAGCCTCTCCACGCTGGCACCGGTATTCCTGTTTGGAGCGATGTGGGGGATCGGTAATATCAACTATGGCCTGACCATGCGCTATCTCGGCATGTCGATGGGGATTGGTATTGCGATTGGTATTACCCTGATTGTCGGCACGCTGATGACCCCTATCATCAACGGTAACTTTGATGTGCTGATCAACACCGATGGCGGGCGCATGACGCTACTGGGCGTATTGGTCGCGCTGATCGGCGTGGGCATTGTGACCCGCGCAGGACAGTTGAAAGAACGTAAAATGGGCATCAAAGCAGAAGAGTTCAACCTGAAGAAGGGGCTGGTGCTGGCGGTAATGTGCGGCATTTTCTCTGCCGGGATGTCCTTTGCGATGAACGCGGCGAAACCCATGCACGATGCCGCCGCCGCGCTGGGCGTTGATCCGCTGTATGTCGCGCTACCAAGCTATGTCGTCATCATGGGCGGCGGCGCGTTAGTCAACCTGGGCTTCTGTTTTATTCGTCTGGCAAAAGTGAAAGATCTTTCGATAAAAGCCGACTTCTCGTTAGCCAAACCGCTGATCATTACCAACGTGCTACTGTCCGCGCTCGGTGGCCTGATGTGGTATCTGCAATTTTTCTTCTACGCCTGGGGCCACGCTCGCATTCCGGCGCAGTATGATTATGTCAGTTGGATGCTGCACATGAGCTTCTATGTCCTGTGTGGCGGTATTGTTGGTCTGGTGCTGAAAGAGTGGAAAAACGCGGGCCGCCGTCCGATCAGCGTACTGAGCCTCGGCTGCGTGGTCATTATTCTCGCGGCAAATATTGTTGGTCTGGGGATGGCCAGTTAATCATGCGGGCTGCTGAGATGACGCCACTGGCTCGGCGTCATCCCGGTTTCTCGCGTGAATACCACCGAAAAGTAATTACTGTCTTCAAAGCCGCAGCGCATAGAAATTTCACTGATCATCAGCCTACTGTGTTTGAGCAGATACTGAGCATGGCAAACCCGTACCTGGCGGAGATACTGGTTGATGGTCATCCCGGTCTGGCTGCGAAACTGCTGACGCAAAACTCGCTCACTGCACTGTTCCTGCTCACAGAATTTATCCAGCGCAAAGGCATGTTCATGACTCCCGGCCAACGCGGTAATCAGCTTATCCAACAACGTTTCACTTGATGTCGATGGAAGCGTATCCGTGGCATAGCGGTGCCGTTTGAAATGAGTCACCAGTTGCCCAAACAGCAACTCGGCCATTTCAAAAGCCAGCGGGTCACGCTGATTACTCTCATGCTCAAGCTGACTAATTATCTGCCGGGCCTGGGACATACCCGCGCTACCAAGCCGCCAGTGGGGCTGTCGCGGCGAGCCGTTAAATCCTGGGATCGCGCTTTCCCAGCCGACATTCAGCGTCAGCCGTTCCGGGCAGTAAATGATATTTTGCAGGACGAGATCGTTAACTGAGGTGTAGGAGTGTTTGTCTTCGGCACGGATATAAAACAGATCGCCACGGGTTATCCGGTACGGGCGATCGTTGAGAACATGCAGGCCATTGCCGCGCCAGACCAGCACCAGCTCGCAAAACTCGTGAGTATGCTCAGCGAAGACATCCTGCGGATAACGATCGGCCACGGCGACAGCCTGCTGCTCATGCGCAAAAAAGTCTGATTTCAAAAGGATTAGCTGATTCGCCATCACAATATTCCCTGCCGGATAGCGGCTACGTGTCACGTAATCTGTAGGCCGGATAAGGCGTAGCCGCCATCCGGCGTTAAGGAACAAGATTATCTGAGATTCGGCGGTAAAAAACGTTGATAGCTTTCGCGTTACTGGAGGCTGCTTCCAGTAATGACATCGCGTCCCTGTCGGATATCGCGCGGCGACCAGTTAAACTCCCGGCGAAACAGCGTCGAAAAATGGTTACTGTCACCAAACCCGCAGCGATAAGCGATGTCCGTCACGCTGTCATCACTGTGACGTAGCAAATGGCGGGCTTTGATAAGCCGTAGGCGGTTGAGATAGCGCTGTGGCGTCAGCCCGGTCTGTTGTTTAAGCTGGCGGTGCAAAGTACGTAAAGAGAGCGAAAACTGCTCGGCTATGGCTTCCCAGCACACTTCATCGGCAAAATTGTCCTCCAGCCATGCCAGTAGTTGGTTCAGCCGCGCATCATTATCTGTTGCCGCTTCCATCAGGCTGCTTTTACGCAACAGCACCAACAACTGCATGAACAAGATCTCACGGTTTGCCGCTGTTGGCGTATCCATTGCCTCTCCAAGATTTTCCATTTGCCCCACCAGATGCCGAACCTGCTGCAACACGCTCTGATTCACCCGCCAGTGTGACAGATATTGCCCATTCAACTCCTGGGGTAACAACTGATTCAGCCCGGCCAAAAACTGAAATGCATCCGGGGAACGATACAGAATATTGGTCAGACACAGGTTGTCAGTATGTTCATATAAGTGTCTGTCATGATCGCGGACAAAACACACCGTTCCCCCGCCAATGGTATAAGGCTGTCCATTGAACACATGAATTCCCGTACCATGTTCAACCACTACAATTTCATGAAAATCATGATGATGCTCTGGAAAAGCAGGCTGAGGAAGCCGGGGCTCAATCGCCACGGGCGCTTTACCTGTCGGAAAAAAATCCACGCAATGCAATACGGTCATGATGACATCCCCCCCGATCAAATGGACATGGCTGAATAGTAATTAAGGGTTATCACCCTCACCTTAAATTTTTGACGCCAAAGTGCGTAAACACGGTCAATTCTTCAAGAAATAGCAGGAAAGATCGGGAATTGCGGAAGGGGTCACATCAGGTGAAATCGTCCCTATTAGTAGAAACTGTGAACGCTATCACGTTCACCTTTGCCATGCTGCCAGCCGCGTATTGTCGCTGTCACTAACAAGAAGGTACGCCATTTCACGGGTTCTTAGACTGAGTGCAATGAAACTCAGAAGGACCTCGCTATGACTCTTCGCCATTGTGCCGCTGTTGATCTCGGTGCATCCAGTGGACGCGTAATGTTGGCGCGTTACGACAGTGAACACCGTACCCTGACACTGCGTGAAATCCACCGCTTTGTTAACTGCCTGCAAAAAACAGACGGTTTTGACACCTGGGACATCGACAGCCTGGAAAACGACATTCGCCTCGGTCTGCAGAAAGTCTGCGATCAAGGCATTCGGATCGACAGCATCGGCATTGATACCTGGGGTGTGGATTATGTCCTGATCGGTAAAAACGGTCAGCGTGTTGGGTTGCCAGTCTCTTATCGCGATAGCCGCACGAACGGCATTATGTCACGAGCCATGACGCAGCCAGGTAAAAGTGAAATCTATCGCCGTAGCGGCATTCAGTTTCTACCCTTTAATACCCTGTATCAGCTCCGCGCGCTGGTCGAGCAGCAACCGGAACTGCTCCCCCAGGTGGCGCATGCCCTGCTGATCCCAGATTACTTCAGCTATCGCCTGACCGGAGAAATGAACTGGGAATATACCAACGCCACCACCACCCAGTTAGTCAATATCAACACCGACGACTGGGACGAAACCCTGCTGGCCTGGAGCGGTGCCGACACAACGTGGTTTGGCCGCCCCACGCATCCGGGGAACGTAATTGGCCACTGGATTTGCCCGCAGAAAAATCAAATTCCGGTGGTTGCCGTCGCCAGTCACGACACGGCCAGCGCGGTCATTGCTTCTCCGCTGGCCGATAAAAATAGTGCCTATCTCTCTTCCGGTACCTGGTCGCTGATGGGCTTCGAAAGCAGAACACCGTATACCAACGATGCGGCGCTGGCGACGAACATCACCAACGAAGGGGGCGCGGAAGGGCGCTACCGCGTGCTGAAAAACATCATGGGGCTGTGGCTACTTCAGCGCGTGTTAAAAGAGCGACAGATAACCGACCTGCCAGCGCTTATCGCCCAAACGCAAGCGCTGCCGGCCTGTCAGTTCCTGATAAACCCCAACGACGATCGCTTTATTAATCCCGACGATATGAGTGCGGAAATTCAGGCGGCCTGTCGTGAATCAGGCCAGCCCGTTCCCCAGCAAAACGCCGAACTGGCGCGCTGTATCTTCGACAGCCTGGCATTGCTGTACGCCGATATCCTGCAGGAACTGGCTGAGCTTCGCGGCGAAGTATTTCACCAACTGCACATCGTGGGTGGTGGGTGCCAGAACGCATTACTCAACCAACTTTGCGCGGATGCCTGCGGTATTCGTGTCATATCCGGGCCTATTGAGGCCTCCACGCTCGGCAATATTGGCGTCCAGTTGATGACGCTGGACGAGCTTAACAACGTCGATGATTTCCGTCAGGTGGTACGCGCTAACTACGACCTGACCACCTTCATTCCCAATCCTGAAAGTGAAATTGCCCGCCACAAAGCGCAGTTTCAACCATTACGACAGACAAAGGAGCTTTGCGCATGACCACTCAACTTGAACAAGCCTGGGAACTGGCAAAACTGCGTTTCGCCGCGGTAGGTATTGATGTCGAGGCAGCCTTGCGCCAGCTCGATCGTCTGCCGGTCTCCATGCACTGCTGGCAGGGCGACGACGTCGCCGGATTCGAAAACCCGGAAGGTTCGCTCACGGGTGGTATTCAGGCTACCGGCAACTATCCGGGCAAAGCGCGTAACGCCAGCGAACTGCGGGACGATCTGGAGCAGGCGCTGAGCCTGATCCCGGGTCCAAAACGTCTGAATTTGCATGCGATCTATCTGGAGTCTGATACGCCAGTTGCCCGCGACCAAATCAAACCTGAACACTTTAAAAACTGGGTTGAGTGGGCAAAAGTGAACCGCTTAGGGCTTGATTTCAACCCGTCCTGCTTCTCGCATCCGCTGAGCGCCGACGGCTTCACGCTGGCCCACGCCGATGACACCATTCGCCAGTTCTGGATTGACCACTGCAAAGCCAGCCGTCGCGTCTCGGCGTATTTTGGCGAGCAGTTGGGTACGCCATCAGTGATGAACATCTGGATCCCGGATGGCATGAAAGACATCACTGTTGATCGTTTAGCACCGCGCCAACGCCTGCTGGACGCGCTGGACGAAGTGATCAGCGAGAAATTCGACCCGGCGCACCACATCGATGCCGTCGAGAGCAAACTGTTTGGTATTGGCGCAGAAAGCTATACCGTCGGCTCCAACGAATTCTATATGGGTTACGCCACCAGCCGCCAGACCGCGCTGTGCCTGGATGCAGGTCACTTCCACCCAACAGAAGTGATCTCCGACAAAATCTCCGCCGCCATGCTGTACGTGCCGCGCCTGCTGCTGCACGTCAGCCGTCCGGTGCGTTGGGACAGCGATCACGTGGTGCTGCTGGATGATGAAACACAGGCGATTGCCAGCGAGATCGTGCGCCACAACCTGTTTGACCGCGTACACATCGGCCTCGACTTCTTCGACGCCTCCATTAACCGCATCGCCGCGTGGGTGATCGGCACCCGCAATATGAAAAAAGCCCTGCTGCGCGCGCTGTTAGAACCGACCGGGCAATTGCGTCAGCTCGAAGCCAGCGGCGACTACACCGCACGTCTGGCTCTGCTGGAAGAGCAAAAATCGCTGCCGTGGCAGGCCGTCTGGGAGATGTATTGCCAGCGTCACGACACGCCAGCGGGCAGCCAGTGGCTGGACAGCGTGCGCACTTATGAAAAAGAGATTTTGAGCAAACGTAGCTAACCGCATCGCCTGACCTGTAGGCCGGATAAAACGCCCCGCGTCGCCATCCGGCAATGAATAAAACACGATTGCCGGATGGCGCTTCGCTTATCCGGCCTACGTAAGACCCGATAACGTTCGGGCAATAAATGGGAACACCGAACATGCAAAACATGACCACTTCCTGGTTCGTCCAGGGGATGATTAAAGCCACTTCCGATGCCTGGCTGAAAGGCTGGGACGAACGCAACGGCGGCAACCTGACACTGCGCCTGGATGAGGCAGATATTGCGCCATTTAGCGCCGATTTCCACGAAAAACCGCGCTATATCGCGCTGAGCCAGCCGATGCCGCTGCTGGCGAATACGCCGTTTATCGTCACCGGTTCGGGGAAATTTTTCCGCAACGTCCAGCTCGATCCGGCAGCCAATTTGGGCGTGGTGAAAATCGACAGCGATGGCGCGGGTTACCACATTCTGTGGGGGCTGACCCACGAAGCCGTGCCGACCTCCGAACTGCCCGCGCACTTCCTTTCCCACTGCGAGCGCATTAAAGCCACCAATGGCAAAGACCGCGTGATCATGCACTGCCATGCCACCAACCTGATCGCCCTGACCTACGTACTGGAAAACAATACCGCGCTGATGACCCGTAAGCTGTGGGAAGGCAGCACCGAGTGTCTGGTGGTGTTCCCGGATGGCGTCGGTATTCTGCCGTGGATGGTGCCTGGTACGGATGAAATCGGTCAGGCCACCGCAGAAGAAATGCAGAAACATTCGCTGGTACTGTGGCCATTCCACGGCGTGTTCGGCAGTGGCCCCACCCTCGACGAAGCGTTCGGTTTGATCGATACCGCAGAGAAATCCGCTGAGGTTCTGGTCAAGATTTACTCGATGGGCGGTATGAAGCAGACCATTACGCGTGAAGAGCTGGTAGCACTTGGCAAACGCTTCGGCGTGACGCCGCTGGCAAGCGCCATAGAGCTGTACTGATACCTCCCCACTCAACGTCGGATGCGGCTTCGCCTTATCCGGCCTACATGACGGTGCGCATTTCACCGTAGGCCCGATAAGCGTAGCGCCATCGGGCACCAGGGAATTTTTTTAAGGAGAATAATGATGAGCTTTATGTTGGCACTGCCAAAAATTAGCCTGCATGGCGCCGGCGCGATTGCCGATATGGTGAACCTCGTGGCGAATAAGCAATGGGGCAAAGCGCTGATCGTCACCGATGGTCAACTGGTAAAGCTGGGCCTGTTGGATAGCATGTTTGCCGCGCTGGATGAACATCAGATGTCTTACCACCTGTTTGATGAGGTGTTTCCAAACCCGACGGAAGCGCTGGTGCAGAAAGGCTTTGCGGCGTACCAGGACGCAGAGTGTGATTACATCATCGCTTTCGGCGGCGGCAGCCCGATCGATACCGCCAAAGCGGTGAAGATCCTGACCGCCAACCCAGGCCCTTCCACTGCTTACTCCGGCGTGGGAAAAGTGAAAAATGCGGGCGTACCGCTGGTCGCCATCAATACCACCGCCGGAACGGCAGCAGAGATGACCAGTAATGCGGTCATTATCGACTCAGCCCGCAAGGTTAAAGAGGTGATCATCGACCCGAATATCATCCCGGATATCGCCGTGGATGACGCCAGCGTCATGCTGGACATCCCGGCTTCCGTCACCGCTGCAACCGGCATGGACGCCCTGACCCACGCCATTGAAGCCTATGTCTCCGTCGGCGCACATCCATTGACCGATGCCAACGCGTTAGAAGCGATTCGTCTGATCAACCTATGGCTACCGAAAGCGGTCGATGAGGGTCATAACCTCGACGCCCGTGAGCAAATGGCGTTTGGTCAGTATCTGGCGGGTATGGCATTCAATAGCGCTGGCCTGGGTCTGGTGCATGCGCTGGCACACCAGCCGGGCGCAACGCACAACCTGCCGCACGGCGTCTGCAACGCCATCCTGCTGCCGGTAATCGAAAACTTTAATCGCCCCAACGCCGTGGCACGCTTTGCCCGCGTGGCGCAGGCAATGGGCGTCGATACGCACGGTATGAGCGATGAAGCGGCCAGCATGGAGGCCATCAACGCGATTCGTGCACTCAGCAAGCGTGTCGGTATTCCTGCGGGCTTTAGTTCACTTGGCGTGACGAAAGAGGATATTGAGGGCTGGCTGGATAAAGCGTTGGCCGATCCGTGTGCGCCGTGCAACCCGCGCACCGCCAGCCGCGACGAGGTCCGCGAGCTGTATCTGGAGGCGTTATGATCCGCAAGGCCTTTATAATGCAGGTGAATGCCGATGCGCACGTTGAGTATCAACGTCGGCACAATCCCATCTGGCCAGAACTGGCAGCGGTGCTGAAAGCCCACGGCGCACATCACTATGCGATTTATCTCGACGAGGAGCGCAATCTGCTGTTCGCCACCGTTGAGATCGAGTCCGAAGCGCGCTGGAATGCTGTCGCCGAGACTGAGGTTTGCCAGCGTTGGTGGAAGCATATGCGCGATGTAATGCCGGCAAACCCGGACAACAGCCCGGTCAGCGCAGAGCTAAAAGAAGTGTTTTATTTGCCGTAAGTCGTGTGCCCGGTGGCGCAAGCTTACCGGGCCTACGGTTCTATTTTTTCCAGGTCGGATAAGCGATAGCGCCATCCGGCAGTTTCAATTTTGTTCAGAAACCAGAATCGCCTGGGTGTCCGGCTCCAGTGCTTTAAAGATATGCGCCTGGTCAGCGGGGTAACAAATATAGTCGCCCTCGCCTAACTCCTCCGGCGCTTCCGTCAATCCCACCATCGCCTTACCCTGCGTCACAATAATATGCTCCACCGATCCCGGTGGATGTGGCTGTGAAATACGGTCCGCACCGGGTTGCGTCAGCAGCAAATAGATATCCCGCCGCGCGCCCGGTGGGCAAGCTGCCAATAAAATCGCCTGATAATGGGCCTGTTCCGCCACCACTTTTGTCCCTTCGCCACGGCGAATCACCTGCGTTTTTTGCTCCTGCGGTTCCAGTAATCGGGCAAAGGGGATATCCAGCGCCACACACAGTGACCACAGCGTTTCCAGGCTAGGATTTCCATTACCGGCTTCCAACTGCGAAAGCGTAGATTTTGCAATCCCTGCGCGGCGCGCAATCTCCGCCAACGACAAACCGGTACGCTGACGTTCGCGCACCAGACTCTTCGCAATCATACTGATGGGTTGGGTCATATTCGACTCTTTGTTTTTTATATCGAACGAATCGTTCGACTTGTAAAGCAAACCTGTTCCGTTCATTATAATGGAAATTCGTTCGATATGGCTAAAACAGTATGAAACATTATTTTTCCAGCCTCAAAGGCGACACGATTAAAGCGATATTTTTAGTGTGCCTGGCCGTCGGCGTGGTAGGCATGTCCTACGGTTCGCTGGCAATGGCTTACGGCTTCCCGATTTGGGTGCCCTTTGTACTCTCGATTACAGTGCTGGCCGGGGCTTCTGAATTTATGTTTATCGGTATTATCGCCAGCGGCGGAAATCCGTTGGCGGCAGCGGCGGCCGGGTTACTGGTGAATGCCCGACATGTACCGTTTGGCGTGACGGTACGCGATCTGGTCGGCACTCGCGCCGCTGGCTTTCTCGGCTGCCATATCATGAACGATGAAAGCGTGGTGTTCGGCCTGTCGCAAAAAACACCGGAACAACGTAAAGCCGCCTACTGGTTATGCGGCCTGGGCGTCGCCATTTTCTGGCCGATTGGCACACTGATCGGTGCCGGTGTCGGCAAGCTGCTCCCTGCACCTGAAACCATTGGGCTGGATGCCGTTTTCCCTGCCATTTTGTTGGCCTTAGTGGTTCCGGCCTTTAAAAACCGCACCACGCTCATCCGTGCCTGTAGCGGGGCCGCATTGTCACTCGCGTCCGTACCTTTCGCACCGGTAGGCTTGCCGGTACTGCTCTCACTGTTTGGCTTACTGGCGAGGAAAAAATAATGGGTAACATGACGCTGTTTATCGTCGGTATCGCCGTATTGTCTTTGGGTACATATTTAATGCGCTTAGGGGGAGCAAAACTGGGAGGCCGTTTAGCCTTTTCTGAACGTTCACAGGCGTTGCTTTCTGATGCTGCAACGGTGTTACTGTTCTCCGTCGCGCTGGCAACCACCTTTTATGAAGGCGAACACTTTGCCGGCATGGCGCGCGTACTCGGTGTGGGTTTTGCGGTGTTTCTCGCCTGGCGTAAGCTGCCGCTGATTGTGGTGATCGTTGCCGCCGCAGTGGTGACTGCGTTGTTAAGAATGGCTGGTATGCACTAAAAATAGCATTACCCTGGCAAAATATTCGTCAGGGTAATCGCCTGTGGCGTTGTGTGTTTTACTCCACAAAACCAGGCGCTAACTCTGCCTAAAATTGTCACGCCCCGCAGACATATTGCTGCTCATCTCTTCGCCATCTCATCGTTAAAATCACATCAAACAGTTTTTAACGGAATCCCACCATGACAGCCCTTACAGCTAACTGTATTGACCTGAATATTCAGGGGAATAGCGTTTATGCCATCCTCAAGCAACTGGCGGATATGGCGTTTCAGAATGGTTATGTCTCCGATCGCAGCGCCTTCCTACAAACCCTATTGCTGCGCGAAAAGCTGCACTCTACTGGCTTTGGATCCGGCATCGCCGTCCCTCACGGTAAAAGCCCCTGCGTTAGGCAGCCTTTCGTCTTGTTCGCGCGTAAATCAGAAAACGTGGACTGGAAAGCCAGCGACGGCGAAGACGTTAACTGCTGGATCTGCCTCGGCGTACCGCAAACCGGCGAAGATGATCAGGTCAAAATTATCGGCACCCTGTGCCGCAAAATCATCCACGACGATTTTATCAACCAGCTGAAACAGGGCGACGCCAGCCAGGTGCTCGCCCTGCTCAATCAGACCTTAACCTCATAAGGAAGCGGCTATGGAGTCATCCTTACGTTTAGTGGCGATCACCAACTGTCCGGCAGGTATCGCTCACACTTATATGGTGGCGGAAGCGCTGGAACAAAAAGCGCGCGCACTCGGCCACACCATTAACGTTGAAACTCAGGGTTCAAGCGGCGTCGAAAACCGCCTGACAACCGAAGATATTGCCGCCGCCGATTACGTTATTCTGGCGACGGGTCGTGGATTAAGCGGTGAGGATCGCGCGCGTTTCGCCGGGAAAAAAGTCTATGAGATTGCCATTTCCCAGGCGCTGAAAAATATCGACCAGATTTTCACCCAGTTGCCGACGCATTCGCAGCTGTTTGCCGCCGACAGCAGCGTGAGGCTGGGTAAACAGGAGGTTCAGCAGGGCAGCGTGATGAGTCACCTGATGGCGGGCGTTTCCGCCGCGCTGCCGTTTGTTATCGGCGGGGGTATTCTGGTCGCCATCGCCAATATGCTCGTTCAGTTCGGTTTGCCCTACATCGATATGTCGAAAGGCGCACCTTCGTTTACCTGGATTGTCGAATCGGTAGGCTATCTGGGTTTTACCTTTATGATCCCAATTATGGGCGCGTATATCGCATGGTCGATTGCCGATAAGCCGGCTTTCGCTCCCGCATTTCTGGTCTGTTATCTGGCAAATGATAAAGGCCTGCTCGGTACCCAGTCCGGGGCGGGGTTTCTCGGTGCGGTAGTGCTGGGGCTGGCGATCGGTTACTTCGTGCTGTGGTTTCGCAAAGTTAAGCTCGGCAAAGCGCTGCAGCCGCTGCTGGGTTCCATGTTGATCCCGTTCATCACCCTACTGGTGTTTGGCGTACTGACTTATTACGTCATCGGCCCGGTAATGTCTGACATCATGGGCGGCCTGCTGCACTTCCTGAACACCATTCCGCCGTCTATGAAAATGGGCGCGGCTTTCCTCGTTGGCGCGATGCTGGCGTTTGATATGGGCGGGCCAATCAACAAAACCGCCTGGTTCTTCTGCTTCTCGCTGCTGGAAAAGCATATCTATGACTGGTACGCCATCGTCGGGGTGGTAGCCCTGATGCCGCCCGTCGCGGCGGGCATTGCCACCTATATCGCACCAAAACTGTTTACCCAACAGGAGAAAGCCGCCGCCAGTAGCGCGATTGTGGTGGGTGCAACCGTCGCCACCGAACCGGCGATCCCTTACGCATTGGCTGCGCCGCTACCGATGATTACCGCCAATACGCTCTCCGGCGGTATTACCGGTATGCTGGTCATCGCCTTTGGAATCAAACGCCTCGCGCCAGGTTTAGGTATCTTTGATCCGCTGATCGGCCTGATGTCTCCAGTGGGCTCATTTTACCTGGTGCTGGCTATCGGCCTGGCGCTGAACATTTCGTTAATTATCATTCTGAAAGGATTGTGGCTGAGACGTAAAGCAAAAGCCGCGCAGCAGGAGCTTGCCCATGAACATTGAGTTACTTCAGCAGTTATGTGAAGCCAGCGCCGTCAGCGGTGATGAGCAGGACGTTCGCGCACTTCTCATTAATGCGCTGGATCCCAGCGTCGATGAAATCACCTTCGACGGCCTCGGCAGCTTTGTCGCCCGCAAAGGAAACCGTGGGCCGAAGGTTGCCATCGTTGGGCACATGGATGAAGTGGGCTTTATGATTACACATATCGACAATAGCGGCTTTTTGCGCTTCACCACCATTGGCGGTTGGTGGAGCCAGTCGATGCTGAACCACCGGGTCACCATTCGTACCCGTAAAGGCGTTAAAATCCCTGGCATCATCGGCTCCGTCGCTCCGCACGCCTTAACGGAAAAGCAGAGACAGCAGCCGCTGACCTTTGACGAGATGTTTATTGATATTGGCGCGAGCAGCCGTGAAGAGGTGGAAAAACGCGGGATTGCGATCGGTGACTTCAGTAGCCCGGAAGCCAACTTCGCTCGCTGGGGCGAAGATAAGATCGTCGGTAAAGCGCTGGATAACCGCGTCGGCTGCGCCCTGATGGCAGAGCTTCTACAAACCGTCGATAACCCTGAAATTACCCTGTACGGCGTGGGCAGCGTGGAAGAAGAAGTCGGGTTGCGCGGGGCACAAACTTCAGCGGAGCATATCAAGCCCGACGTGGTGATCGTGCTGGATACGGCGGTGGCGGGCGACGTACCAGGAATCGACAATATTAAATACCCCTTGAAGCTGGGCGATGGCCCTGGCCTGATGCTGTTCGATAAGCGATATTTTCCCAATCAGCAACTGGTCGCCGCGTTAAAAGAGTGTGCCAAAAGGAGCGATGCGCCTTTGCAGTTCTGTACCATGAAAACCGGGGCGACGGACGGTGGGCGCTATAACGTGATGGGTGGTGGTCGCCCGGTGGCGGCGCTCTGTCTGCCGACTCGCTATCTCCACGCCAACAGCGGCATGATTTCCGCAGCAGATTACGACGCGCTGTTTACGCTGGTGCGTGAGCTGTTGACCTCGCTGACGGCAGAGAAAGTGAAATCCTTCACCGACTTTCGCCAGGTGAACAATACACAAACTCATTCGAGTTGCATCAAGGCGGCAAATGAATGAATCCCTGGGAACGTACAAATAGTACGTGACCAGGGTGAGTGAATGCAGCCAACGCAGAAGCAACTTGAAAGAGGAAGTGTATATGTTATCGGAACGCCAGTTAAAAATTGTGGATATTCTTGAACAACAGCCGTGTCCGTTGGGCGAGCTGGCGCGACAAACTGGCGTTTCAGGCAGAACCATCCTGCGTGATATTGATTACCTCAACTTTACCCTCAGTGGTAAGGCCCGTATTCAGCCTGGCGGCAACGCGGGCTATCAACTGGATATCGTCGACAGGCGCAGTTTTTTCCAGCTTCTGCAACGTCATGATAATGATGATCGGTTGCTGGCGTTTCTGTTAATCAATACCTTCACACCCCGGGTACAGCTGGCCTCAGCGCTTAATTTGCCCGAAACCTGGGTGGCCGACCGCCTCCTACGTTTGAAGCAGCGCTATGAGCGTGCCTTTTGCCTGGCCAGCCGCCCGGGCGTCGGTCATTTCATTGATGAACCGGAAGAAAAGCGCATTATCCTGCTGGCAAATCTGCTCAAAAAAGATCCTCTCCTGATTCCACTGCCGGGTATGACCCGAGACAACATTGACAGGCTTAATGCCGCATGTGCAAAACTGAATGAATTCCCGCTCATTTCGGGAGAATACCTGGCAAGCCTGGTGCTGGCAGTCTACGCCCTGCGTAATCAGCTCTCCGGCTCATGGCCGGAATGTCGGTATGCATCATTGAAAAATGTGGTGGAACAAGGTGGTGTTTACCTGGGCGAGAACGCCTTCAGAACACTGAACGGTCTTCTGGAAATCAGGCAACGGCAGGCAATGACCATCTCGGCCGATGCGGTGACCTGTTTGTTAAAAAGCGTTCCCGGCATCGCTGCGTTGAACGTTATCGATACCCAACTGGTTGATAATATTACCGGCCACTTGCTGAGATGCATCTCTGCCCCGGTTTGGGTACCGGAACATCGCCAGAGCAGTATGCATAACCTGAGGTCTACCTGGCCGGCTGCTTTCGATTTGAGTCTGCGTTTTATTGCCCTGCTGCGTGAAAAACTGGATATCCCCCTGTTTGATAGCGACCTCATCGGGCTTTACTTCGCCTGCGCGCTGGAACGACATCAAAACGAGCGGCAGCCCGTCATTTTGTTATCCGACCAGAATGCTATCGCCACCATCAACCAACAGGCCATTGAGCGAGATGTGCTGAATTGTCGGGTGATCATTGCGCGAAATACAAGTGAAATCAGCGCCATCAGTGAAGAAGTTGCCCCATTGTTAATCATCAACAATAGCCATTACTTACTCGATGACTCAATAAAAAATACATTAACCATCAAGAACATTATCACCGCTGCAGGTACCGAACAGATCAAACACTTCCTCGCGACAGCCTTTATCCGCCAGCAGCCCGAGCGATTCTTTTTACAGCAGGGTAGCTTCCATTACGCCAATAAGAAGGACGAAAGCTGGCAGAGCATCATTGGTCGGATCTGCGGGCAGCTTGTGGCACAGAGCCACATCAGCGAGGACGAAGCGCTGCGCATTTGCGCCCGAGAACATGAAGGCGAAAACCTGATAGTGAATCGCCTGGCGATCCCTCATTGCTGGAGCGAACAGGGGCGTCGCTTTCGTGGTTTCTTTGTCACTCTCGCGCACCCTCTTCAGGTGAATAACGAACCGGTCAGCCATGTACTCATCACCTGTGCCGCCGCCGAAGTCAGGCATGAACTAAAAATCTTTAGTTTTTTATCCAGCGTATTGAGCAGCCATCCGTCAGAAACTATTGCGGGATTGAAAAGCTATGACACGTTTCTGGCATTGCTCAGGCAGTGAATGCCGGAAACGAAAAAAGCGCCTCAAGGGCGCTCTTTCGACAGTACTAAGGTCTTTTATTTCAGCAGTTCAGCGGTCATATGCACGCGGTTGCCAGTGTATGCCTGAGTAATTTTGTAATCGCTGGCTCCTGCGCGTTCAGCCTGAGCGGCAATTTTTGCTTCGGCGCTTTCCAGCGTAGAACCGGTTGCGGTAACTGTCTGAGCAGCGAAAGAACCGAAAGAAGTAGCCAGAGCGATAACTGCGACAAAAGTTTTGATGCTTTTCATGATATAAACCCTTTAACTTAGTTGTTTGAGTAAGGCACCGTGCCTTGATGTGATAAATAATAGCCCTCACATCACACAACTAAAAGCGGAAGGATTTGCCAGTCTTATTCAAATTAATTGAATATTTTTATTCAGCTATCAGACGCTCGGGGTGTGTATAAATCGTCGCCCTGCCCGGTTTACAAAAGCCCACCAGCGTCAGGTTGCAACGTTCGGCAACTTCTACCGCCAGTGTTGTCGCGGCAGACACAGCAAACAAAATCTCCACGCCACACATCGCCGACTTTTGCACCATCTCGTAGCTGGCTCGGCTGGAAACTAACACCGCGCCCTGTTGCCAGGTTTCCCCTTCGATTGCACGTCGACCCAACAGTTTATCCAGCGCAACATGACGCCCAACATCTTCATGACCCCCTACCAGATGGCCTGACGGCTGTACCCAGGCCGCCGCGTGCGTGCAGCCTGTCAGTTGCCCCACGGGCTGGAAATCAGGGAGATGCCTTAAGGCGTTATCAAGATGTGCCAGATCGAATGTCTGGGTAAACGGCAGCGGCTGGACTGGCTTGCCAATGTCATTGAGTTGTTCAACGCCGCAAACGCCACAACCGGTACGACCGGCCAGCGCACGACGTCGCTCCTTCAACCCCATAAAACGACGGCTGGACAGCTCAACCTGCACTTCTAATCCGTTACAGGAAGGAACCACTTCCATTGCGTAGATATCCTGCGGGCGCTCAATAATGCCTTCAGAAAGTGAAAAGCCCATCGCAAAGTGCTCAAGATCTTTCGGTGACGCCATCATCACCACGTGCGAAATCCCGTTGTAAACCAACGCAACCGGTACTTCTTCAGCGACGACATCCGGCTGAGGATGTTGCAAATCCTCGCGTTTCCAGAGGGTCAGCTGGCGCGATCCTGTCAAAGCCGTCACATTTTTGATGTTTTCTCGAATAATCTTATTCACTTTCTTTTAACCATATTGGAACACACATACCAACATTGTGGTATTCTTTACAAACCCCTCCTGGACGGAGGGAAATTCACCCAATTCTGGACCTTTGCGGTCCCGTCCGCAAAGAAAAAAACAACCACTTCCCTCGCGCTCGAGTAACGGAAAAGTGAAGGGAACGTGACAATGTCGAAACAAGGAGCGAACCATGCAGGTCAGCAGAAGGCAGTTCTTTAAGATCTGCGCTGGCGGTATGGCAGGCACCACGGCAGCGGCACTGGGTTTTGCACCCGGCGTAGCGCTCGCGGAAACACGGCAATATAAACTGCTGCGTACCCGCGAAACCCGTAATACCTGCACTTACTGTTCCGTTGGCTGTGGACTGTTAATGTACAGTCTCGGTGACGGCGCAAAAAACGCCAAAGCATCCATCTTCCATATCGAAGGGGACCCGGATCACCCGGTGAACCGTGGCGCGCTGTGCCCGAAAGGGGCAGGACTAGTGGACTTCATCCACTCAGAAAGCCGTCTGAAATTCCCGGAATACCGCGCACCAGGCTCTGATAAGTGGCAACAGATTAGCTGGGATGAGGCATTTGACCGCATCGCTAAGCTGATGAAAGAAGACCGCGACGCAAACTACGTTGCACAAAACGCCGAAGGCGTAACCGTTAACCGCTGGCTTTCCACCGGGATGCTGTGTGCTTCCGCGTCCAGTAACGAAACCGGCTATTTAACGCAAAAATTCTCCCGCGCGCTGGGTATGCTCGCGGTCGACAACCAGGCACGCGTCTGACACGGACCAACGGTAGCAAGTCTTGCTCCAACATTTGGTCGCGGTGCGATGACCAACCACTGGGTCGACATTAAAAACGCCAACCTCATTGTGGTGATGGGCGGTAACGCCGCTGAAGCTCACCCGGTCGGGTTCCGCTGGGCGATGGAAGCCAAAATTCACAACGGTGCGAAGCTGATTGTGATCGATCCGCGCTTTACGCGAACCGCAGCGGTGGCTGATTTCTATGCGCCGATTCGTTCCGGTACTGACATTGCCTTCTTGTCAGGCGTCTTGCTGTACCTGCTGAACAACGAAAAATTCAACCGCGAATACACTGAAGCCTATACCAACGCCAGCCTGATCGTGCGTGAGGATTACGGTTTCGAAGATGGCCTGTTCACTGGCTACGACGCGGACAAACGCAAGTATGACAAAACCAGCTGGAACTACGAACTGGATGAAAAAGGCTTCGCTAAACGCGATGTCACCCTGCAACACCCGCGCTGTGTGTGGAACCTGCTGAAACAGCACGTTTCCCGCTACACGCCGGATGTCGTAGAAAACATCTGCGGTACGCCGAAGGCTGATTTCCTGAAAGTGTGCGAATACATCGCAGAAACCAGCGTCAAAGACAAAACCGCGTCGTTCCTGTATGCGCTCGGCTGGACGCAGCACTCCGTGGGTGCGCAGAACATCCGTACCATGGCGATGATCCAGTTGCTGCTTGGCAACATGGGGATGGCTGGCGGCGGCGTTAACGCCCTGCGCGGTCACTCCAACATTCAGGGGCTGACCGACTTAGGCCTGCTGTCACAAAGCCTGCCGGGCTATATGACGCTGCCGAGCGAAAAACAGACTGACCTGCAAACCTACCTTGCCGCCAACACGCCAAAACCGTTGCTGGAAGGTCAGGTGAACTACTGGGGTAACTACCCGAAATTCTTCGTTTCGATGATGAAAGCCTTCTTTGGCGATAAAGCGACAGCGGAAAACAGCTGGGGCTTCGACTTGCTGCCGAAGTGGGACAAAGGGTACGACGTGCTGCAGTACTTCGAGATGATGAACCAGGGCAAAGTGAATGGCTATATCTGCCAGGGCTTTAACCCGGTCGCGTCATTCCCGAATAAAAACAAGGTCGTGGCTTCACTGTCCAAACTGAAATTCCTGGTCACCATCGACCCACTCAACACCGAGACGTCTACCTTCTGGCAGAACCACGGTGAGTCGAACGATGTTGACCCGTCGAAAATCCAGACCGAAGTATTCCGTCTGCCGTCCACCTGCTTCGCCGAAGAGAACGGTTCTATCGTCAACTCCGGTCGCTGGTTGCAGTGGCACTGGAAAGGCGCGGACGCCCCGGGGATTGCCGTTACCGATGGTGAAATCCTCGCCGGTATCTTCCTGCGCATGCGCAAGATGTATGCCGAGCAGGGTGGCGCGAACCCGGAACAGGTGCTGAGCATGACCTGGAACTACTCCACACCACACGAACCGGCTTCGGAAGAAGTGGCGATGGAGAGCAACGGTAAAGCGCTGGCCGACATTACCGACCCGGCAACAGGTGCAGTCATCGTCAAGAAAGGCCAACAGCTTAGCTCGTTCGCCCAACTGCGAGACGACGGCACCACTTCCAGTGGCTGCTGGATTTTTGCCGGGAGCTGGACGCCGGAAGGCAACCAGATGGCACGTCGCGATAACGCCGACCCGTCAGGTCTTGGCAATACGCTGGGCTGGGCATGGGCGTGGCCGCTCAACCGACGCATTCTGTATAACCGCGCGTCTGCTGACCCGCAGGGGAATCCGTGGGATCCAAAACGTCAGATCCTGAAATGGGATGGGGCGAAATGGAGCGGGATGGATATTCCGGACTACAGCGCCGCCGCACCTGGCAGCAACGTTGGGCCGTTCATCATGCAGCCGGAAGGGATGGGACGCCTGTTTGCTATCGATAAGATGGCGGAAGGTCCGTTCCCGGAACACTACGAGCCGTTTGAAACGCCGCTGGGGACTAACCCGCTGCACCCGAACGTCATCTCTAACCCTGCCGCGCGCATCTTTAAAGGTGACGCACAAGCACTGGGTAAAGCAGATAAATTCCCGTACGTCGGTACGACCTATCGTCTGACCGAGCACTTCCACTACTGGACCAAGCATGCGCTGCTCAATGCCATCGCACAGCCGGAACAGTTTGTGGAAATTGGCGAGAAGCTGGCGAATAAGCTCGGTATCTCTCATGGCGATACCGTCAAAGTCTCCTCTAACCGCGGCTACATTAAAGCCAAAGCAGTGGTGACTAAACGTATTCGCACGCTGAAGGCCAACGGTCAGGATATCGACACCATCGGTATTCCGATTCACTGGGGCTACGAAGGTGTGGCGAAAAAAGGCTTTATCGCTAACACGTTAACGCCATTCGTCGGTGATGCGAACACGCAGACGCCGGAATTTAAGTCCTTCCTCGTGAACGTGGAAAAGGTGGATACCCAATAGATTTCAGATTGCAGGCAGGCGGTGACGCCAGGCATTCCGGGAGCGTAGAAAACTACGTGACTGGAATGCCGAAGGAAACCAACGAACCTGCAAACTGAAAGATGAAGGGTAAACGGAGACGAATTATGGCTTATCAAACTCAAGATATTATCCGCCGTTCTGCGACCAACAGTTTCACCCCCGCGCCTCAGGCGCGGGATCACCAGGAAGAGGTGGCGAAGCTTATCGACGTCACCACCTGTATTGGCTGTAAAGCGTGTCAGGTGGCCTGTTCGGAATGGAACGACATCCGTGATGAAGTGGGCAACAACGTTGGGGTGTACGACAACCCGGCTGATTTGACCGCTAAATCCTGGACGGTAATGCGCTTCTCAGAAGTGGAACAGAACGACAAACTGGAGTGGCTTATCCGCAAGGATGGCTGTATGCACTGTGCCGATCCGGGCTGTCTGAAGGCGTGTCCGGCTGAAGGCGCAATCATTCAGTATGCCAACGGTATCGTCGACTTCCAGTCCGAGCAGTGTATCGGCTGTGGCTACTGTATCGCAGGCTGTCCGTTCGATGTGCCGCGCCTCAACCCGGAAGACAACCGCGTCTACAAATGTACGCTGTGCGTTGACCGTGTCGTGGTCGGGCAAGAACCGGCCTGCGTGAAAACCTGCCCAACCGGCGCGATTCATTTCGGCACCAAAGAGTCGATGAAAACGCTGGCAGGCGAGCGTGTGGTGGAGCTGAAAACGCGTGGTTACGAAAACGCGGGTCTGTACGATCCGGCAGGCGTTGGCGGTACGCACGTCATGTACGTATTGCACCATGCTGACAAGCCGAATCTGTATCACGGCCTGCCGGAGAACCCGGAAATCAGCGCCACCGTGAAATTCTGGAAAGGCATCTGGAAACCTCTCGCAGCCGTCGGCTTTGCAGCGACATTTGCGGCCAGTATCTTCCACTACGTCGGTGTAGGCCCGAACCGCGCGGAAGAGGAAGAAGACAACCTGCATGAAGAAAAAGACGAGGTGCGCAAATGAAACGACGTGACACCATCGTGCGCTACACGGCGCCGGAACGCATCAACCACTGGGTAACCGCCTTCTGCTTCATTCTGGCGGCAGTGAGCGGGATGGGCTTTCTCTTCCCGTCTTTTAACTGGCTGATGCACATCATGGGCACTCCGCAACTGGCGCGAATTGTGCACCCGTTTGTCGGCGTTGTCATGTTTGCCTCGTTTATCATTATGTTTTTCCGTTACTGGCACCACAATCTAATCAATCGGGATGATATCTTTTGGGCGAAGAATATTCGTAAGATTGTCGTCAACGAGGAAGTAGGTGACACGGGACGTTATAACTTCGGCCAGAAATGCGTATTCTGGGCGGCGATTATCTTCCTGGTCCTGTTGCTGGTGAGCGGAGTGGTCATCTGGCGTCCATATTTTGCGCCTGCTTTCTCAATCCCGGTGATCCGATTCGCGTTAATGCTGCATTCATTTGCCGCAGTAGCGTTAATTGTGGTTATCATGGTGCACATTTACGCCGCCCTTTGGGTGAAAGGCACCATTACCGCGATGGTGGAAGGATGGGTTACCAGTTCATGGGCGAAGAAACATCACCCGCGCTGGTACCGTGAAGTCCGAAAGACAACGGAAAAGAAAACTGAATGAGTATTCGCATAATCCCGCAAGATGAGCTGGAGAAGAGCGAGAAACGCACGGCGGATATGATTCCGCCGTTATTATTCCCCAGACTCAAAAATTTGTATAACCGCCGCGCTGAACGTCTGCGCGAGCTGGCCGAAAGCAACCCGCTGGGCGATTACCTGCGCTTTGCCGCGCTGATCGCCCACGCGCAGGAAGTGGTGCTATACGACCATCCACTGCAGATGGACCTGACCGCGCGCATCAAAGAAGCGAACGATCAGGGCAAACCGCCGCTGGATATCCACGTCCTGCCACGCGACAAGCACTGGCAAAAGCTGCTGCAGTCGTTGATTGCTGAGCTGAAGCCAGAGATGAGCGGTCCGGCGCTCGCCGTGATCGAGAATCTGGAAAAAGCCTCAGAGCAGGAGCTGGAGCTGATGGCCAGCGCGCTGTTTGCCTCCGATTTTGCCTCCGTCAGCAGCGACAAAGCACCGTTCATTTGGGCTGCCCTGTCGCTCTACTGGGCGCAGATGGCAAGCCTGATCCCCGGCAAAGCCCGTGCGGAATACGGTGAACAGCGTCAGTACTGCCCGGTGTGTGGTTCAATGCCGGTCTCCAGCATGGTGCAAATCGGTACCACCCAGGGTCTGCGTTATCTGCACTGCAACCTGTGCGAAACCGAGTGGCACGTGGTGCGCGTGAAGTGCAGCAACTGTGAGCAGAGCCGTGACTTGAACTACTGGTCACTGGATAACGAACAGTCGGCGATCAAAGCTGAAAGCTGCGGCGACTGTGGGACTTACCTGAAGATTCTCTATCAGGAAAAAGACCCGAAAGTCGAAGCCGTGGCCGACGATCTCGCTTCACTGATGCTGGACGCGCACATGGAGCAGGAGGGCTTTGCCCGCAGTTCCATCAACCCGTTCCTGTTCCCGGGTGAAGGGGAGTAAGGTCTTCACACTACCGGGCGGCGTAGGTCGCCCGGGTTATAATGTATACGGTGTGACCACACCGGATAGGCCTGCAAAATCCTTAGTATTTCGCGTAACCAGCGTAAGACGATGAATCTGTGCTGTTGCCAGAATAATGGCATCCGGCAATTTCATCCCATATTCCTGCCTGATACTCACGCTTCGTTCAGCAATATCCTGTGAAACACCGATCACGTTAAAAGCGCTCAACGCAACGCGTGTGCAGGATTCCTGATGGTATTTCTTTGCCCCAACCATCACTTCCATCCAGGTGATAAGGCTGATCGCATTCTGCGGCGGCCATGTTTCTATCGCTTGCTTTGCTTCACTCCGTCCACTAAACAGGTCGATGAGGATGTTGGTATCAAAAAGCGCGGATCCTTTGACCATTACCATTCCTCACGAAGTTTGCGTTGGTACTCAACGCCATCTTCTTCACAACCTTTCCAGAGTCCGAGAGCGCTGGAAATAGTCGTTTCAGCCTGTTCCTGCCTTTCCAGATACTGCTCAACGGCCTCCCGCAAGAGTTCAGCTCGCGGCAGGTTACGCTGCACCTTGAGGTCATCAAGACGTTTAATCACTTCGTCTGATAAATCGAGTAAAATTCTGCCCATATCCATCCCAGCCATCATACTCACATATACCTCCAGTATATCATCAGCGATTAATTTCCACACAACACACACCTGGGAAAAGCGGGAAAATAGCTTTCACGTGAACGATTTTTACTTTTGCGAGCCGCTTTCCAGAATCATACCCATCCCTATTTTTCCCATTTTCATTTGTGAGTATCCAGGTTATAAACCTGTATATCCATACAGATAAGAGTATTTAAAAATGGCACTGGAAAGCGGGATTGCGCAGTTAGTTGAGGCATTTATCGCGGCGGGACGCCCTTCTTCCCGCGAACAGAATATTGATGACCGGAGAGCTGGCTATATTGCCAGTACGGCGCTGGCCGGAGAAACTGAAACCCGCGTACAGGTTGAAGATATTGAACTCGATACCATGACGTTTCGCGTTGTTTCGCCTCTTAACTCTGCGGGAACGCTGCCCTGCGTCATTTATTATCATGGCGGATGTTTTGTCAGCGGTGGGTTTGCTACGCATGATAACCAACTAAGGCAGCTCGCCTGGTTCAGCGGCTGTCGGGTCATTGCAGTACAGTACCGCCTTGCGCCAGAGCATACTTTCCCGGCAGCACATAACGACGCTGAAACCGGGGCCAATATCATCTGGAAATATGCCCAGAAACTGGGAGTCGATCGCGAGCGCATAACCCTTGCTGGCGACAGCGCGGGCGGGCACCTGGCGCTGGTCACGGCACTACGCCTGAAAGCGGCCAGGCAATGGCAACCTGCACAGCTTATGCTGATCTACCCGATGCTGGACGCAACTGCCAGCTTTGCGAGCTATGACCATAATGGACGGGATTACATTATCACTCGCGATACACTGCTTTCGGGCTACGAGATGTATATGCCGAACACCGATCCATTGCATCCAGAAGTCAGCCCACTCTGGCGTGAAGACTTCAACGGCTTGCCGCCCACGCACATCATTACCGCTGAATTTGACCCACTGTGCGATGAAGGAGAGGCCCTGTTTCACCAGCTCCAGAAGCAAGGTGTGGACTGCACCTGTCAGCGCTATCCCGGCGTTATCCACGGATTTTTTCAGTTAGGAGGCGTAAGCCAGACAGCGCGAAACGCAATGCGCGACGTGGCCTGGCGTGTTAAAAGCCCATCAGCGGAGATAATTTCTTAATATTCAATGTTGTTTTCAACTTGAAAATATGATGGCATTGCGTTAGATTGTTTTCAGGTTGAAAACTATGTAATGGAACTACATCGTGCATGTTATCAGCCGAAAACCATTCAATGAGGGTATGCTCATGTATCCAAACCATGGGCTTGCTCTCTCTGAGTTGCTGCATGTTTTGGAGAAAAAAACATTCCATCACCCTGAAGAGATGAAACAGTATATTCCTTCTCTTGATAATTTTAAGTACAGGAATAAATGGTGGGTAATTGATGTTTCTGGTAACAACCTGAGACTCATTGCCTACATAGATTTCAGGTTACATAAGGTATTTGTGAAGCATATCGTTCTCCACGCCGAATATGACAAACTGACAGAATATTATCGGGGCCATAAAGAATGAGATCTCATCGTCATATGGACGCAGCCAGCGCAAAAAAGATCGTTGACACCTTCAGTTGTGCTGTAAAAACGATCCCTCTTTTGGGGGAAGAACGCAATGAAACGGAGTATCGAAGGGCACTAGCGCTAGTAGAGTTTCTGGTTGACCACGACGATCTTGAAAACCCACTATTTGAATTACTTAGTGCCCGAATCAGTGAATACGAAAAACATGCACCAGAATTCAGAGCGCTCAATCAACACCTGAAACAAATCCCCTCTGGCGTTTCCGTATTGCGTACGCTCATGGATCAGTACGGATTAAAAGCCACCGACCTCGCCAACGAACTTGGTTCTAAATCGAACGTCAGCAACATCCTAAATGGCCGTAGAGCACTGACTGTAAGCCATATTAAAGCACTTGCAGAACGCTTTAAACTTCCGGCAGATGCATTTATCGAGTAGAGGGTATCCCCCTACTCTTCCTCGTTACCGCCCTCTTCATATGCGCCAAACGGTTTTGCGGGTAGCACAATGTAAGTACCTTCAAACACGACGCCCGGTGTGTCATCGCCAAACACCCCGACCTGCATCTGCACACGCGCCTTGCGGCCTCTTGCCAGACGGTCGAGGTCGCCGCTCAGCGAACCCAGATCGGCAATAGCAGTTGGTTTCCCGGTGATCGGCCTGCTGTAGCGGATATGCGCGTCGGCGAGAATGATCGTTCCTCCCAGATGACGCTCGCGCAGCATCAGCCAGATAAGTCCCCAGCCCGTTAGCGTCGCCAGTGAAAACAGGCTACCGGCAAACAGGGTATGGTGCGGATTCTGATTGCCCGTCTCGGGCATCGTGGTAATAAATTTCTGCCCGGTGTACTGCTGAATGCGCACGCCCATTTTCTCACTCAATGGAATATGTTCGTACCAGGCTTGTTGTAGCTGTCCGCACCAGTCCCCGCGATGGAGAATATCGTCCAGCGTCGCAATGGGCTTAATCATCAAAAAGTGGCGCACCGGCGTGGTTTGCGGCGTGGTGATTTCTCCCTGGCTCACAAACCCGAGCTTGGCGAAAAATTCGACCGCATCTTCACGGGCGCTACAGGTTACGCGTTTGACCCCTTCCTGACGCGCCACAGACTCCAGAGTCATCGCCATCAGCGTGCCCAACCCTTTCTCTTGCACGGAAGGGTCTACTGCCATAAAGCGTATGGAAGCTTCGTTATCCGCATTGATATACAGACGCCCTACCGCAACCAGATTCCCCTCTTCGTCCACCACCATCTGGTGATGCGCCATCGCGTCCCATGCATCTCGTTCGGAGCCTTTTGGCTGATGCAATGGCTTACGCAGCATCTCCCAGCGAAACTGGTAGTAGCGCTCCAATTCTTCTTCTGTTTGCGGTACTCGAAGGTGATACATCGTCGTATTCTCTCTTGTTGTCCGCGGCCATACCGGTAGCTGGTTCATACTTGTAACCAAAACGTCACGGGGCCATCATTAACCAGTGAAACCTGCATATCCGCAGCGAATCGACCGGTTTGCGTATTCATTTCCTGTTGGCGGCAACGCTCAACAAAGTATTCATACAGCGCTTCTGCTCGCACGGGCGCTGCGCCTTTCGAAAACCCCGGACGCATGCCGCGTTCGGTATCTGCCGCCAGCGTAAACTGTGAAACCACCAGCACGCTGCCGCCTGACTGCTGCACGTTGAGGTTCATTTTGCCTTCGGCATCGCTAAAGATTCGATAACCGAGTACGCGCTCGCACAGGCGGTTCGCTTTCTGTTCGTCATCATCCCTTTCGACACCTAACAAGACCAAAAGTCCTGGGCCAATTTCACCCGTCACCTCGCCCTCCACGGTGACGCTGGCACGGGTTACGCGCTGAATTAATGCAATCATGGTTGCTCTGCTTCTTCTTGTTTTGCGGCTTGTTTAAGTTTGCGGTATTCCCCGAGAGTGACAGTTATTTCCGCGCCTAGCAAGACGATACACCACGTCCAGTATACCCAGACAAATAAAATGGGGATCACCGCCAGGACACCGTAAATGAGCTGATACGACGGGAACATGGTGATGTAGAGCGCAAATCCTTTCTTTCCGGCTTCGAACAACACAGCGGCCACAAAGGCGCCAATCACCGCATCACGATTAGGGACGCGCGTAGTCGGTACAATGCTGTAGAGGAGCCAGAACGAGAGCCAGGAAAGCACCAGCGGGAAAATACGCAGGATGTTATCAATCACCGTGTTGAGATCGCTGGCCCAGCGCAATGACAACAGATAAGAACTGATTGCCAGACTGGCTCCCGCCAGCAGCGGCCCCAGCGTTAAAATCATCCAGTAGACGGCGAAAGAGTACACTTTGGGACGAGTGCGCTTGCTGCGCCAGATAGTATTCAGAGCGTTATCAATGGAATACATCAGCAATAATGCTGTGACAATCAACCCACATGCCCCGACGGCCGTCATTTTGTTCGAGTTGGCGACAAACTGTTCGATATAACGCTGGATGACGTCCCCCGTCGCCGGGATAAAGTTTGCGAAAATAAAATGACGTAACTGGACACTGACGTCGGAAAACATCGGAAATGCGGCGAAAAGCGCAAATACGACGGCAATAAGCGGCACTAATGAGAGCAATGAAACGTAGGCAAGATTCCCTGCCAGCGTCGTCATATTGTCCTCATCAATCCGCTGCCATAGTAGCTTCAGCCAGTCTCGTACAGGACGCGTATGATGCCTGGCCTGTTGCTGAACATTTTTTAGCATAACAACGTCGCGAAATAGTCAGGAATGGTCGTTTTATCGACGACCTGGATACTGGTGATCCCTAACCGGTTAGCCCCTTCAATATTATCGGCGTTATCGTCAAAAAAGACCGCATCGTGCGCAGAAAAACCTTCAGACTGCAGGACGTGCTGGTAAATTCGCGCTTCCGGTTTACGCATGCCCAGTTCCTGGGAAAGGTAAATATGGTCAGCAGCCTGACGGATCTCGGGGTATTCGTCCGGCCAAAACGTGGTGTGCAGGCGGTTGGTATTCGATAAGACGACCACCCTATGCCCCTGCTCACGCAGCTTCTGCATGATGTCGATGACCTCAGGGCGCAAGGCGACAAACACGGCCTGCCAGCCGTGAGAGAACTGCTCGTAACTTAGCGGCAGCGCCATCTCATGACATAGCGCCTCGGCAAAGGCTTCATCGGTTATTTCGCCTCGCTCGTGCTGGTGAAAAGCCTCCCCCATAGTGAAATTTTGCTTTAGCGAAGCCAACGGTACACGGCTTAGATCGCTCCATGTGCCCAACACGCGGTTGAAGTCGATATCAACAATCACATTACCCAAATCAAAGATATAGAGCATGCCCTTCTCCTTATTCGCCGTGGATGAATAACTGTAGCGGGAAAGGAGAAGTTTGACTATGCGAGAGTGATGGCTGCGAACTTATCGGGCCATCATTGGGAAGAATTACACGGCCAGAGCATCATCCTGTGAAGGACTCACCTGTACAATTTCAACCTGCTGTGACTGGAGTAAATTGTGCAATGCCGGACCTGGATATTCATCAGTAAACAGCGCAGTTACCTGCGACACATTACCAATTTCTACCGCGGCAGAAGCTGTATATTTCGTATGATCCGCCGCCAGCAGAATGTGTCTTGAATGCGACATCATCGTTTTCACTACGCTGGCCTCGTTAACATCAAACTCCAGCAGCGCGCCATCACTTTCAATCGCGCCAACGCTGGTAACCAGGTAGTCGGCACGAAAATCAGCCACAAATGCCGAGGCAGAAGGGCCAATGATGCCGCTGTTATGCGGGCGCAGCGTCCCTCCGGGAACCATTACTTCAAAACGCGGGTTGTTATACAGAATATGCGCCACGCGCAGGCTATTGGTAATAATGCGCAAATGATTATGGTTTAACAGCGCGCGGGCAACCTGCTCAACGGTGGTGCCTATGGTAATGAACACCGTCGAACCGTCAGGGATGTAGTCAGCCACCGCTTCCGCGATGGCTTTCTTCTCTTCCGTCCACGAGACTTCACGCTGCTCAAACGCCGTATTCACCACGCTGGAGGCCCTGCCCGCCCCACCATGATGACGCGTAATTAATCCCTGCTCGCTGAGTTTACGAATATCACGACGCACGGTCTGCGTGGACACGTCCAGCAGGCTGGCCAGCTCGTCGATATTCATATAACCGCGCTCGCTGATCAGCATCAACAGCTGATCGTGCCGCGGGTTACCGGTCAGTTCGGTAAGGCTCATGAAATTTCCTCGAAAAACCATTGCCCTGGCATTTTATACAAAAAGTGACAGAAAAGATCGGGTTTGATCACAGTCAGGGATTCCGGCCCTTCCTCCCGGACGCGTGCATTTTAGCGCAGCAACCCCACTGGCGAACCTGACCGCGTCTTCCGGGGCATCACCACCCGCCAGGCTGAATGCGAGCGCACCGTGGAAAACGTCTCCGGCCCCCGTAGTATCCACAACGTCGACTTTAAATCCAGATTGATGCTGCAACGCATTATTTTTTATCCAGTCGCAGCCCTCACTGCCACGCGTCACATAAACATGACCATTTGTGAGCGTTTTTGCTTGTTTAAGTCCAGCTTCAGAATCATTTATCCCGGTTAAACGCGCCAGACCCGGTTCAGAGAACGCAGCATGATCGCTTAACGCCACCAGTTCACTGATATCTTGTGGCGTGACGTCACCATCCAGTACCGTCATCACTCCCGCCCGACGCGCCAGCGTGAACGCCTGCCTGGTGCCTTCGTGCCAGCGAACATCCGCCAGAACCACATCCCACTGGGAAAAATCGATCTCGTTGAGCCAGTCAGCGTCATGCAGTAAGTCCGGGCTGGGGTAGTTAACGATAATCCGTTCTCCTTGCGCATCCACCATAATCGCCGATTGCGAAGACTTTGCCCCGGCGTAGCGCCGGGTGTAGCGGGTGTTTACCCCCAGGGATTCCAGCTCCGCCAGCAGGCTGTTTCCGGTGTCGTCATCGCCCACACGGCCAATAAAGTCCACTTGCGCGCCCAGCTTCGCTGCAGCCACTGCGGCCGTCGCAGCAGGCCCGCCGCCCACTTCCGTATAACGCTTCGCCACATACTTACCTCCTTCAGTCGGTAAACCTTCCACGTAATAGATGCGATCCATCACGGCAATACCTACACAAGCAATACGAATCATGGTCATTCCTTAGGCATTTCAAGATGGGATCATTTTAATTTCACAAAATGTTTAAAAAGTGACGGCTGTCAATTTTTTGACCATAAATTACAAATACGATCAAAAACAGACAAAAACAAACGACCTTAAATGACAAAAAATGACATCCACGTCTCAGGAGAACGTTATGGCAGTTATAGCATTTATCGGATTAGGTCAGATGGGTTCACCCATGGCGAGCAACTTGCTGAAGCAGGGTCATCAACTCAGCGTCTTTGACGTTAACCCGGATGCCGTTCAGCGCCTGGTGGAAAAAGGAGCCCAACCTGCCAGCAGCCCGGCTCAGGCAGTAAAAGGGGCAGAATTTGTCATCACAATGCTGCCAAACGGCGATCTGGTGCGCAGCGTACTGTTCGGTGAGCAGGGTATCTGCGAAAACCTCTCCCCGCAGGCATTAGTGATTGATATGTCGACTATTCACCCACTGCAAACCGACAAATTGATCGCCGATATGCGTGCCAAAGGCTTCGACATGATGGATTGCCCGGTTGGACGTACCTCCGATCACGCTATCGCAGGAACGCTGTTGCTGCTGGCAGGTGGAACGGCACAGCAGGTAGAACGCGCCACACCGGTTCTGATGGCGATGGGTAATGAATTGATCAACGCAGGCGGCCCCGGTATGGGCATTCGCGTCAAGCTCATCAACAACTACATGAGCATCGCGTTAAACGCCTTGTCTGCTGAAGCCGCCGTGTTGTGCGAAGCGCTCGGCCTCTCCTTCGATGTGGCCTTGCAAGTCATGAGCGGCACTCCCGCCGGGAAAGGCCACTTCACTACCTCATGGCCGAACAAGGTGCTGAAAGGCGATCTTTCCCCGGCCTTTATGATCGATTTAGCGCATAAGGATCTTGGTATCGCTCTGGACGTTGCCAACCAATTACACGTACCGATGCCGCTCGGTGCCGCCTCCCGCGAAGTCTATAACCAGGCACGCGCCGCTGGCCGTGGCCGGGAAGACTGGACGGCCATTCTTGCACAGGTTCGCGCATCCGCCGGGCTAAATAAACACACAGATAAGTAAGGACTGAACAATGACGAAGTACACCCTGAAAGATATCACCCGAGCTTCCGGCGGTTTTGCCATGCTGGCAGTCGATCAGCGCGAAGCTATGCGCTTAATGTTTGCCGCAGCAGGCGCAAAATCTCCGGTTAGTGACAGCGTACTGACTGATTTCAAAGTCAATGCGGCGAAGATCTTGTCCCCTTATGCCTCCGCCATTCTGGTGGATCAGCAGTTCTGCTACCGCCAGGTTGTAGAGCAAAACGCGGTCGCCAAAAGCTGCGCCATGATTGTGGCCGCTGATGAGTTCATACCGGGTAACGGTATTCCTGTCGATAGCGTAGTGATTGATAAAAAAATCAACCCGCAGGCGGTGAAGCAAGATGGCGCCAAGGCCCTCAAACTGCTGGTGCTGTGGCGTAGCGATGAAGATGCCCAACAGCGTCTGGACATGGTGAAAGAATTTAATGAGCTATGCCATTCCAATGGACTGCTGAGCATCATCGAGCCGGTGGTTCGCCCACCGCGTCGTGGCGATAAGTTCGATCGCGAACAGGCCATTATCGATGCCGCAAAAGAACTGGGTGACAGCGGTGCCGATCTCTACAAGGTCGAAATGCCGCTGTACGGCAAAGGAACCCAACAGGAATTGCTTAGCGCCTCTCAGCGCCTGAATGAAAACATCAACATGCCGTGGGTCATTCTTTCCTCTGGTGTGGATGAAAAACTGTTCCCACGCGCGGTCAGCGTAGCAATGACCGCAGGCGCATCCGGCTTCCTGGCCGGACGTGCGGTCTGGTCATCCGTTGTGGGTCTGCCGGATACCGAACTGATGCTGCGTGATGTTTCCGCACCGAAGTTGCAGCGTCTGGGCGATATCGTCGACGAAATGATGACCCGCCGCTAATAGAGGATCAAAGCATGAAATGGTTTAACACCCTAAGCCACAACCGCTGGCTGGAACAGGAAACCGACCGCATCTTTAACTTTGGTAAAAATGCGGCTGTCCCTACTGGATTTGGCTGGCTGGGAAACAGTGGTCAGGTCAGAACGGATATGGGAACACATCTGTGGATCACCGCCCGCATGCTGCACGTCTATTCCGTTGCCGCCTCCATGGGGCGCCCAGGTGCATATCAACTCGTCGACCACGGCATTAAGGCGCTGAACGGTGCCCTACGTGACACACGCTACGGCGGTTGGTACGCCTGCGTCAATGACGAAGGCGTGATGGATGCCTCCAAGCAGGGTTATCAACATTTCTTCGTCTTACTTGGCGCGGCAAGCGCGGTCACTACCGGTCATCCACAGGCCAGAAAATTGCTGGATGACGCCATCGAGGTGATTGAGAAGTACTTCTGGAGCGAAGACGAGCAAATGTGCCTGGAGTCCTGGGACGAAGCCTTCAGCCAGACGGAAGATTATCGCGGCGGCAACGCTAACATGCACGCGGTCGAGGCTTTCCTGATCGTGTATGACGTGACTCATGACCGTAAATGGCTCGATCGCGCACTGCGTATCGCTTCGGTGATTATTCACGACGTGGCCCGTAGCGGGGAGTACCGCGTCAATGAACACTTCGATTCACAGTGGAATCCAATCCGCGATTACAACAAGGACAACCCAGCTCACCGTTTTCGCGCCTACGGTGGCACGCCGGGTCACTGGATCGAGTGGGGCCGCCTGATGCTGCATCTGCATGCCGCGCTGGAAGCTCGCTTCGAAACACCACCCGCCTGGCTGCTGGAAGATGCAAAAGGGCTTTTCCACGCCACTATCCGCGATGCCTGGGCACCGGACGGCGCAGACGGTTTTGTCTATTCGGTGGATTGGGACGGCACACCGATCGTTCGCGAAAGAGTGCGTTGGCCGATAGTCGAAGCGATGGGCACCGCCTACGCCCTGTACACCCTCACAGGCGACAGCCAGTACGAAGCCTGGTACCAGAAATGGTGGGATTACTGCATCACTTACCTGATGGATTACGAGACCGGTTCATGGTGGCAGGAGCTGGACACCGATAACAAGGTGACCACCAAAGTCTGGGACGGCAAGCAGGACATTTATCACCTGCTGCACTGCCTGGTGATCCCGCGTCTGCCGCTGGCTCCGGGTCTTGCTCCGGCTGTTGCCGCCGGTCTGCTGGATATCAACGCTAAATAAGTAACAAGGTGGGCTGCCATGCATAGCGGTGGAAAAACCCTTCATCTTCAGGCCGGACACTACCAGGCGAAAATCGTCACGGTTGGCGCTGGGCTAGCAGAATTGACGCACCGCGGGCGTCATATCGTTATTCCCCACAAACCGGAAGAAATGCCGCTGGCACATTTGGGGAAAGTGTTAATCCCCTGGCCAAACCGCGTTGTAGATGGCAGCTATCACTATAACGGCAAGGATTACCAGCTTGCCGTTAACGACTCAGTTTCACATACCGCTATTCATGGGTTACTGGCCTGGCGGGACTGGCAGATTAACCAGCAGTCGGCATCGGAAGTGTCGCTGACGATTTTTCTGCCGCCTTCTTATGGTTATCCCTTCGCGCTGGTTTCAGAGGTGATTTACCGACTGGAGGCAACCCGTGGACTGCACGTTTTTATTTGCACACAGAATGTGGGTGACGAAATCGCGCCGTATGGCGCGGGAGCACATCCCTATTTGACCTGCAATCTGCAACCCATTGATGACTGTGAATTGACGCTCCCGGCGAGTGAAGGAGCATGCGATGAACGATATTTCACCACGCCGCAACGCATTGCGCAGACCGCTATCGATCATACGTTCAGGACTTTGCCACCTGGCGCTGAGTGGGAAGTCAGGATGACCAGCCCAGCGCAAAACATGTCCACTTTTTTACGCAGCCACCAGCCCTGGCTGCAAGTGTATACCGGCGAAAAATTAGCAAGGCGCGGCCTGGCGGTTGAACCGATGACCTGCCCGCCAGACGCCTTTAACTCCGGAATTAGCCTGATTCATCTCGCGCCCGGAGAACAACATCAGATGCATTTTTTAATCGGCAGTGAATAACAGATTTCCGACAAATTACCGAATTACCCTATTTTTACGGAGACGATAATGAATTCGCTACAACAACGGTCAACCGCCTTAGAACTCACATCATTACCTGATGGATTTGCTCTAACGTACCACCAGCGCCTGATTTTACGCCACAGTACAGAAACTCCCTGCCTGTGGATCGGCGCGGGCGTTGCCGATATCGATATGTTTCGCGGCAACTTCAGTATTAAAGACAAGCTCAATGAGAAAATTGCCCTGACCGACGCCACGGTCAGCGAGTCGCCTGACGGCTGGCGGGTGTATTTCAGCCGCGGTGATACCATCAACGCCACGCTGCATATTTCCACCGATGAACAGGGTCGTCTGAAGCTGGATCTGCACAACGGCGATCTCAGCCATAACCGCATCTGGCTGCGTCTGGCCGCAAGGGCGGACGATCATATCTACGGCTGCGGCGAACAGTTCTCTTACTTCGACTTACGCGGGAAGCCGTTCCCGCTGTGGACCAGCGAACAGGGCGTGGGCCGAAACAAAAACAGCTATGTCACCTGGCAAGCCGACTGTAAAGAGAACGCCGGCGGCGACTACTACTGGACCTTCTTCCCACAGCCGACCTTCGTCAGCACGCAGAAGTACTACTGCCACGTTGATAACAGTTGCTATATGAATTTCGACTTCAGCGCGCCGGAGTATCACGAACTGGCGCTGTGGGAGGACAAAACCACCCTGCGCTTTGAGTGCGCTGATACCTACATCTCCTTGCTGGAAAAACTGACCGCGCTGCTGGGTCGTCAGCCGGAGCTGCCGGACTGGATTTACGATGGCGTCACGCTCGGTATTCAGGGCGGTACTGAGGTTTGCCAGAGCAAACTGGACACCATGCGTAACGCTGGCGTGAAGGTAAACGGCATCTGGGCGCAGGACTGGTCCGGGATCCGCATGACCTCCTTTGGCAAGCGCGTGATGTGGAACTGGAAGTGGAACAGCGACAATTATCCGCAGTTGGATAGCCGTATTAAGCAGTGGAAAGAAGAGGGCGTGCAGTTCCTCTCCTACATCAACCCGTACATCGCCAGCGATAAAGATCTCTGTGCCGAAGCGGCCAAACACGGTTATCTGGCGAAAGATGCATCCGGCGGCGATTACCTCGTAGAGTTTGGCGAGTTTTACGGCGGTGTGGTCGATCTGACCAACCCGGAAGCCTACGACTGGTTCAAAGAGGTCATCAAGAAAAATATGATCGAACTGGGCTGCGGCGGCTGGATGGCAGATTTTGGCGAATACCTGCCGACAGATACGTATCTGCACAACGGCGTCAGCGCCGAGATCATGCACAACGCCTGGCCCGCACTGTGGGCGAAATGTAACTACGAAGCGCTACAGGAGACCGGCAAACTCAGCGAGATCCTGTTCTTTATGCGTGCGGGTTACACCGGTAGCCAGAAGTACTCCACCATGATGTGGGCAGGCGATCAGAACGTGGACTGGAGCCTTGACGACGGTCTGGCTTCCGTCGTTCCTGCGGCGCTGTCTCTGGCGATGACCGGCCACGGTCTGCACCACAGCGATATCGGCGGCTACACCACCCTGTTTGACATGAAACGCAGCAAAGAACTGCTGCTGCGCTGGTGCGACTTCAGCGCCTTCACGCCGATGATGCGCACCCACGAAGGTAACCGCCCTGGCGATAACTGGCAGTTTGATGGTGATGCTGAAACCATCGCCCACTTTGCCCGCATGACCACCGTCTTTACCACCCTGAAACCGTATCTGAAACAGGCCGTCGCGCAAAACAGCGCTACCGGTCTGCCGGTGATGCGCCCGCTGTTCCTGCATTACGAAGACGATGCACACACCTACACCCTGAAATATCAGTACCTGCTGGGACAGGATCTGCTGGTTGCGCCGGTTCACGAACAAGGCAAGCCTGACTGGACCCTGTATCTGCCGGAGGATAGCTGGGTAAATATCTGGACCGGGGAAACTTACCAGGGCGGTGACATCACCGTGGATGCGCCAATTGGCAAGCCTCCGGTGTTTTATCGCGCGAAGAGTGAGTGGGCGTCACTGTTTGCCACGTTACGCAACATCTAATACGGCTCGCCCGTGGGGAAACTCACGGGCACATGGAGAATAATAATGAGTCAGAATTCCTCTAATCCGGCAACCCTACGCTTGCCGTTCAAAGAAAAACTCGCCTATGGGATGGGTGATTTGGGTTCCAATATCCTGCTGGACATTGGCACGCTCTATTTACTCAAGTTTTATACCGATGTCCTTGGTTTACCGGGAACTTACGGCGGTATCATTTTCCTTATTGCCAAGTTTTTTACCGCGTTTACCGATATGGGCACCGGGATTATGCTCGACTCGCGACGCAAAATCGGTCCGAAAGGTAAATTCCGCCCGTTCGTTCTGTATGCCGCATTTCCGGTAACCCTGCTGGCGATTGCGAATTTTGTCGGTACACCATTTGAAGTCACCGGCAAAACGGTGATGGCGACGATACTGTTTATGCTGTACGGACTGTTTTTCAGCATGATGAACTGCTCTTACGGTGCGATGGTCCCCGCGATCACCAAAAACCCGGACGAACGCGCCTCTCTGGCGGCCTGGCGACAGGGCGGAGCCACTCTTGGCCTGCTGCTGTGCACCGTCGGTTTTGTGCCAGTGATGAACCTGATCGAAGGCAACTCGCAGTTGGGCTATATCTTCGCCGCCACCTTGTTCTCTCTGTTCGGCCTGCTGTTTATGTGGCTGTGCTATGCCGGGGTAAAAGAACGCTATGTGGAAGTGAAACCCGTTGATGCCACGCAAAAACCGGGATTATTACAATCATTCCGCGCCATCGCGGGTAACCGTCCACTGTTTATTCTGTGCGTGGCCAACCTTTGCACGCTTGGCGCGTTTAACGTCAAGTTGGCGATTCAGGTCTATTACACCCAGTACGTACTGAACGACCCGATCCTCCTTTCGTGGATGGGCTTTTTCAGCATGGGCTGTATCTTCATCGGCGTGTTCTTAATGCCGGGAATGGTCAGACGTTTCGGCAAGAAAAAGGTCTACATCGGCGGCCTGCTGATTTGGGTCGCGGGTGATCTGCTTAACTACTTCTTTGGCGGCGGCTCAGTCAGTTTTGTTGCCTTCTCCTGCCTGGCGTTCTTCGGCTCAGCATTCGTCAACAGCCTGAACTGGGCGCTGGTCTCCGACACGGTGGAATATGGCGAATGGCGTACCGGCGTGCGTTCGGAAGGGACGGTGTACACCGGATTTACCTTCTTCCGTAAAGTGTCACAAGCGCTGGCGGGATTCTTCCCTGGCTGGATGCTGACGCAAATCGGCTATGTCCCCAACGTGGTGCAATCTGCCAGTACGGTCGAAGGATTGCGTCAGCTGATCTTTATTTATCCCTGCGCGTTGGCGGTGATCACCATTGTAGCTATGGGCTGTTTCTACAACCTTAACGAGAAGATGTATGTCCGCATCGTTGAAGAGATAGAAGCGCGTAAACAAACCGTTTGATAATAATAATGAATAGCGCTCTACGGGGCGCTATTGAGGAGCGATTATGTCTTTTCATGATCCGCTAACGCTAAAACTGAGCCTGCGTGAAAAATTCGCCTACGGAGTGGGTGACTTCGGCTCAAATTTGATGCTGTGTATCGGCACGCTGTATCTGCTTAAATTTTATACCGATGAACTAGGGATGCCGGCGTATTACGGTGGGATTATCTTTTTGGTGGCGAAGTTCTTCACCGCCTTCACTGATATGTTGACCGGTGTATTGCTGGACTCAAGGCGTAATATTGGCGCAAAGGGGAAATTCAGACCCTTTATTTTGTATGCGTCATTTCCTGTCGCCGTCGTCGCCAGCGCGCAGTTTTTAGCGACAGGCTTTACGCTGACGGTGAAAACCGGGCTGGCGACGGTGTTGTTCATGCTGTTCGGCCTGTTCTATAGCCTGATGAACTGCTCCTACGGCGCGATGGTGCCTGCAATTACTAAAAATCCGCATGAGCGCGCTCAGCTCGCCGCCTGGCGTCAGGGCGGCGCTACCGTAGGCCTGTTACTGTGTACCGTTGGCTTTATGCCAATTCAGGCGCTATTTGTCAGTTCGCCTTCGCTGGGTTATCTGATTGCCGCACTGATCTTCTCCGTCTGCGGGTTATTCAGCATGTGGTGGTGCTTTAGCGGTGTGAAGGAACGCTATATCGAAATCGTACCGGACCATCATAAGCCCAGTATTCTCAAGTCGTTTTGCGCCATTTTCCGTAACCCTCCGCTGCTGGTGCTGTGTATTGCCAACCTGTGCACGCTGGCGGCATTCAACATTAAGCTGGCAATCCAGGTGTATTACACCCAGTACGTGCTCAACGATATCCACCTGCTCTCCTGGATGGGGTTTTTCAGCATGGGGTGCATTCTGCTTGGGGTACTGCTGGTGCCCACAGCTGTAAAACGCTTCGGTAAAAAACAGGTTTACCTCGGCGGTCTGACGTTATGGGCAATCGGCGATGTGCTGAACTTTTTCTGGGGCAGTACGTCATTTTTATTCGTAACGTTTTCCTGCATGGCCTTCTTCGGAACCGCTTTTGTTAACAGCCTGAACTGGGCGCTGGTTCCGGATACGGTCGATTATGGCGAATGGAAGACGGGGATCCGTGCGGAAGGCTCGGTATATACGGGTTATACCTTTTCTCGCAAAATTTCCGCAGCGCTGGCCGGTTTCCTGCCAGGTATTATGCTGACGCAAATCGGTTATATCCCCAACATCGCCCAGAGTGATGCAACCCTACTTGGTTTGCGTCAGCTTATTTTTCTCTGGCCCTGCGGGCTGGCAATTATTGCGGCAATCACGATGGGCTTCTTTTATAAACTCAGCGAAGCCCGTTTTGCTTTTATTATTGAGGAAATCAGCCAACGGAAGAAAAATAACATTCAACCAGAACGCATTAGCCATAAAAAGAAAACCTCTGCTGTAAACGTATAAAAATAATTGCCGCTTATTCCATCTTAATGGATGGCGGCCTCCCTACGCTTAAAAAATGGATTTATCATGAAAAAATTAAATACAATAATTCTCTTATCCTCTGTTGTTTCCACTTCTGTTTTTGCGGGTGCCTATATCGAGAACCGCGAAGCATATAATCTGGCTTCCGATCAGATAGAAGTGATGATGCGCGTCGGCTATAACTCCGATATGGGCGCGGGCATCATGCTCACCAACACCTACACTATGCAACGCAAGGATGAGTTAAAACACGGCTATAACGAAATTGAAGGCTGGTATCCGTTATTTAAACCGACAGATAAATTAACCATCCAGCCCGGCGGGCTAATAAACGATAAGAGTACTGGTTCCGGTGGTGCTGCTTATCTGGATGTTAACTATAAATTTACCCCATGGTTTAATCTTACCGTACGTAACCGATATAACCATAATAACTACAGTTCAACCGACCTGAACGGTGACCTGGATAATAATGATACCTATGAAATAGGTAACTACTGGAACTTTGCCATTACCGATAAATTTTCCTATACCTTTGAACCGCACTATTTTATGCGCGTCAATGACTTCAATAGCAGCAACGGAAAAGATCATCACTGGGAAATTACCAATACCTTTAAGTATCGGATCAATGAACACTGGTTGCCCTACCTGGAATTACGCTGGTTAGATCGCAATGTTGAACCTTATCATCGCGAACAAAACCAGATTCGTGTTGGGGCAAAGTATTTCTTCTGATACTGCTGATGATAAAAAAAGCCGCTGATTATCAGCGGCTTTTTTGTGCTTACCTGAGAAAGAGCGTTAATTACTCTTCTTTCGCGCCACGCATTGCACGGCGACGATCGTTTTCAGTCAGGTGACGCTTACGGATACGGATAGAGGTTGGGGTAACTTCTACCAGTTCGTCGTCATCGATGAATTCCAGAGCCTGCTCCAGAGTCATCTTAACCGGCGGAACCAGAACCGTTGCTTCGTCAGTACCGGACGCACGCATGTTGGTCAGTTTCTTACCGGTCAGGCAGTTTACCGTCAGGTCGTTAGAGCGGCTGTGAATACCGATGATCTGGCCTTCGTAAACTTCAGCACCGTGACCCAGGAACAGCTTACCGCGATCCTGCAGGCTGAACAGTGCGAACGCAACTGCTTTACCCTGGCCGTTGGAGATCAGTACGCCGTTCTGACGCTGACCCACATCACCCGCACGAACATCGTCGTAGTGGCTGAAGGTGGAGTACAGCAGACCGGTACCGGAAGTCATGGTCATGAATTCTGAACGGAAGCCGATCAGGCCACGGCTTGGGATCACGTAGTCAAGACGTACGCGGCCTTTGCCATCTGGATTCATGTTTTTCAGGTCGCCTTTACGCTCACCCAGAGCCTGCATGACAGAACCCTGATGCTGCTCTTCGACGTCCAGCGTTACGTTTTCGAACGGCTCTTGTTTACGGCCATCGATTTCGCGGAAGATAACTTTCGGACGGGAAACCGCCATTTCGAAACCTTCACGACGCATGTTTTCAATCAGAACAGACAGGTGCAGCTCACCACGACCGGATACACGGAACGCATCCGCATCTTCGGTTTCTTCAACGCGCAGCGCAACGTTGTGCACCAGCTCTTTGTTCAGGCGATCAAGGATCTGACGAGAGGTAACATATTTACCTTCTTTACCACAGAACGGAGAAGTGTTTACGCAGAAGAACATGGTTACGGTCGGTTCATCAACGGACAGAGCCGGCAGCGCTTCGACGTTCTGCGGGTCGCAGATGGTGTCGGAGATGTTCAGTTCGCCCAGACCGGTGATCGCGATGATATCGCCTGCTTCGGCAATATCGCTCTCGATACGTTCCAGACCCAGATGAGTCAGGACTTTACCGACTTTACCGTTACGGGTTTTGCCTTCGCTATCAATGATAGTGATCTGCTGGTTCGGTTTAACTTTACCGCGTTTAATGCGGCCGATGCCGATTACGCCAACGTAGTTGTTGTAGTCCAGCTGGGAGATTTGCATCTGCAGCGGGCCATCAAGGTCTACGTTCGGAGCCGGTACGCGATCAACGATGGTCTGATACAGCGGAGTCATGTCTTCAGCCATATCTTCGTGATCCAGACCTGCGATACCGTTCAGCGCGGAAGCGTAAACGATCGGGAAGTCCAGCTGTTCGTCGGTAGCGTCGAGGTTAACGAACAGGTCGAATACCTGATCAACAACCCAGTCAGGACGCGCGCCAGGACGGTCAACTTTGTTGATAACAACAATTGGCTTCAGGCCATGGGCAAAGGCTTTTTTGGTCACGAAGCGCGTCTGCGGCATCGGACCGTCCATTGCATCCACCACCAGCAGCACGGAGTCGACCATGGACATTACACGTTCAACTTCACCACCGAAGTCGGCGTGCCCCGGGGTATCAACGATGTTGATACGGTAGTCATTCCATTTGATAGCGGTGTTTTTAGCGAGGATGGTAATCCCACGCTCTTTCTCCAAATCGTTGGAGTCCATCACGCGCTCTTGGGTTTCAGCACGTGCATCGAACGTACCGGATTGTTGGAGCAGCTTGTCTACCAGGGTCGTTTTACCATGGTCTACGTGCGCGATGATGGCGATGTTACGCAAATTTTCGATCACAACTTTGCCTCAGGCATTTTAGAAATAGCGCGTTATTGTACACGGATTAATCGCAGTACAAAACAGGATCACAAACATCCTCCGCAAACAAGTATTGCAGAGTTTCTTTGTGATCACATTCACGGAGCGTTAAAAGGGGTAATCTGACATGCTTTGCACCAATATGGTGCTTAATGTTCACATTAAAGCACTATAATGGTGCAATACAACCTTCATGGTGCAGCCCCTTTGCACGATGGTGCGCATGATAACGCCTTTTAGGGGCAATTTAAAAGTTGGCACAGATTTCGCTTTATATTTTTTACGGCGACACGGCCAATTTTTGCAGAATTGAAGACTTCGTTACCACGACGACCACGACCAATCCGGGAGAGTAAGTATGTCCGCTGAACACGTTTTGACGATGCTGAATGAACACGAAGTGAAGTTTGTTGATTTGCGCTTCACCGATACCAAAGGTAAAGAACAGCACGTCACTATTCCTGCTCACCAGGTAAATGCCGAATTCTTTGAAGAAGGCAAAATGTTTGACGGCTCCTCAATCGGTGGCTGGAAAGGCATTAACGAATCAGACATGGTTCTGATGCCAGATGCGTCGACTGCACTCATCGACCCGTTCTTTGAAGAGTCAACCCTGATCATCCGTTGCGATATCCTGGAACCCGGCACGCTGCAGGGCTATGACCGCGACCCGCGCTCCATCGCAAAACGCGCTGAAGAGTATCTGCGTTCCACCGGCATCGCAGACACCGTTCTGTTCGGGCCAGAGCCAGAATTCTTCCTGTTTGACGACATCCGTTTCGGCGCGTCTATTTCCGGTTCCCACGTGGCTATCGATGACATCGAAGGCGCATGGAACTCCTCCACCAAATACGAAGGTGGTAACAAAGGTCACCGTCCTGGTGTGAAAGGCGGTTACTTCCCGGTTCCTCCGGTAGATTCTTCTCAGGACATCCGTTCTACCATGTGTCTGATCATGGAAGAGATGGGCCTGGTTGTTGAAGCGCATCACCACGAAGTGGCGACCGCTGGCCAGAACGAAATCGCGACCCGCTTTAACACTATGACCAAAAAAGCGGACGAAATTCAGATCTACAAATACGTGGTGCACAACGTTGCGCACCGTTTCGGTAAAACCGCGACCTTTATGCCAAAACCGATGTTCGGTGATAACGGTTCCGGTATGCACTGCCACATGTCCCTGTCCAAGAACGGCGTAAACCTGTTCTCTGGCGACAAATATGCGGGTCTGTCTGAGCAGGCGCTGTTCTACATCGGCGGTGTAATCAAGCACGCTAAAGCGATCAACGCCCTGGCTAACCCGACCACCAACTCCTATAAGCGTCTGGTCCCAGGCTACGAAGCGCCGGTAATGCTGGCTTACTCTGCCCGTAACCGTTCTGCTTCTATCCGTATTCCGGTTGTTGCTTCTCCGAAAGCGCGTCGTATTGAAGTGCGTTTCCCGGACCCGGCTGCTAACCCGTACCTGTGCTTCGCAGCACTGCTGATGGCTGGTCTTGACGGTATCAAGAACAAGATCCACCCGGGCGAAGCCATGGACAAAAACCTGTATGACCTGCCGCCGGAAGAAGCGAAAGAAATCCCACAGGTTGCTGGTTCTCTGGAAGAAGCACTGAAAGAACTGGATCTGGACCGCGAGTTCCTGACCGCAGGCGGCGTGTTCACCAATGAAGCGATCGATGCGTACATTGCGCTGCGTCGCGAAGAAGATGACCGTGTGCGTATGACTCCGCACCCGGTAGAGTTTGAGCTGTACTACAGCGTTTAATCGTTTGAGTTGCCGTGGAACTTTTAGCCTGCTCAGGCAGGCTTGAGATCGATGGCGAATGATAGGATGCCTGATGGCGCAAGCTTATCAGGCCTACCGGTAACATCACCTTGTAGGCCGGATAAGGTAAAGCCGCCATCCGGCATCTGCGTTTGCCAGTCATCTGTAGCCCATCCCAGGATGGGCTTTTTTCTCCACTAACAACCTGCTTTCTCGCGCTTTTTATGCGTAAAAAGCTATAATGCACTAAATTGGTGCAATACTTTTCAGGAGACTGCTGAATGGCAACCGGCACGCTGCCCGATGCTGGGCAGATCCTTAATTCGTTAATCAACAGCATTTTACTCGTCGACGATGAGCTGGCGGTGCATTACGCCAACCCGGCTGCGCAACAGCTGCTCGCCCAAAGCTCCCGCAAACTGTTTGGTACACCGCTTCCCGATCTGTTGAGTTATTTCTCCTTAAACATCGGACTGATGCGAGAGAGCCTGGAAGCAGGCCAGGGCTTTACGGATAACGAAGTGACGCTGGTGATAGAAAGCCACTCACATATCCTCTCAGTGACCGCTCAGAGGCTGCCTGATGGCCTTATCCTGCTGGAGATGGCGCCAATGGATAACCAGCGTCGTCTGAGTCAGGAGCAGCTCCAGCACGCCCAGCAGATTGCCGCCCGCGATCTGGTACGTGGTCTGGCACACGAAATTAAAAACCCGTTGGGCGGCCTGCGCGGGGCGGCGCAACTTCTCAGCAAAGCGCTTCCGGATCCGGCGTTGACTGAATATACCAAAGTCATTATTGAGCAGGCCGACCGCCTGCGTAATCTGGTTGATCGCCTGCTGGGACCGCAACAGCCAGGTATGCATGTCACGGAAAGTATTCACAAGGTGGCGGAGCGTGTGGTGGCGCTGGTCTCAATGGAGCTCCCGGAAAACGTCACGCTGATTCGTGATTACGACCCTAGCCTGCCAGAACTGCTGCACGATCCGGATCAGATAGAACAAGTTCTGCTGAATATCGTGCGTAATGCTCTACAGGCGCTGGGACCGGAAGGCGGAGAGATCATTCTGCGTACCCGCACCGCGTTTCAGCTCACGCTGCACGGCGTACGTTATCGTCTGGCGGCACGGATTGATGTTGAGGATAACGGTCCGGGTATTCCCTCGCATTTGCAGGACACGCTGTTCTACCCAATGGTCAGCGGTCGCGAAGGCGGTACCGGGCTTGGATTATCCATCGCCCGCAATTTAATTGATCAACATTCCGGCAAAATTGAATTTACCAGTTGGCCGGGTCATACCGAGTTCTCGGTTTACCTGCCTATCAGGAAATAAGGTGACGTTTATGCAACGAGGAATAGTCTGGGTCGTTGATGACGATAGTTCCATCCGTTGGGTGCTTGAACGTGCGCTCGCAGGGGCAGGGCTAAGCTGTACCACATTTGAAAGTGGTAAAGAGGTGCTGGACGCGCTGGCCAGCAAAACGCCTGACGTACTGTTGTCGGATATTCGCATGCCGGGCATGGACGGTCTGACGCTGTTAAAACAGATCAAAGCGCGGCATCCGATGCTTCCGGTCATCATAATGACCGCACACTCCGATCTGGATGCTGCCGTCAGCGCCTACCAGCAAGGGGCGTTTGATTATCTGCCCAAACCTTTTGATATCGATGAAGCCGTGGCGCTGGTCGAACGTGCCATCAGCCATTATCAGGAACAGCAGCAGCCGCGCAATGTTCAGATCAATGGCCCAACAACCGACATCATCGGCGAAGCGCCGGCAATGCAGGACGTCTTTCGCATAATTGGCCGACTGTCCCGATCGTCAATCAGCGTATTGATTAACGGAGAGTCCGGGACCGGTAAAGAGCTGGTCGCCCATGCGTTGCATCGTCATAGCCCGCGCGTCAAAGCGCCATTTATCGCGCTGAACATGGCGGCTATTCCGAAAGATTTGATCGAGTCTGAGCTATTTGGCCACGAAAAAGGGGCGTTTACCGGGGCAAATACCATTCGTCAGGGGCGTTTCGAACAGGCTGATGGCGGCACCCTCTTCCTTGATGAAATTGGCGATATGCCGCTGGACGTACAGACACGTTTGTTGCGCGTATTAGCCGATGGGCAGTTTTACCGCGTTGGCGGATACGCGCCCGTAAAGGTAGATGTTCGAATTATCGCAGCCACCCACCAGAATCTGGAACTGCGCGTGCAGGAAGGCAAATTCCGTGAGGATTTATTCCACCGTCTGAACGTAATTCGCGTCCATTTGCCCCCGCTGCGTGAGCGCAGGGAAGATATCCCCCGTCTGGCACGTCATTTCCTGCAGGAAGCCGCCCGCGAGTTGGGTGTGGAAGCCAAGCAACTCCACCCTGAAACCGAAGCGGCGCTTACGCGTCTGGCCTGGCCGGGTAACGTACGTCAGCTTGAGAACACCTGTCGCTGGTTAACCGTCATGGCCGCCGGCCAGGAAGTACTGATTCAGGACTTACCGGCCGAACTGTTTGAAGCCAGCGTGCCCAATGCGCCTTCACACATGCAGCCGGACAGCTGGGCAACCCTGTTGGCACAGTGGGCAGACCGAGCCTTGCGTTCCGGTCATCAAAACCTGCTTTCTGAGGCTCAACCGGAAATGGAGCGCACGCTGTTGACCACCGCGCTACGTCATACCCAGGGGCACAAACAGGAAGCAGCGCGCTTGCTCGGCTGGGGGCGTAATACCTTGACGCGCAAGTTAAAAGAACTCGGAATGGAGTGACGATTCATCACTGTGTAAAGATTGATCATTGAGCGCAAATTGCTGCTATTTTGCGCTTTACTGTTCCGATGAGTTAAGTATGATCGTGCCCGGCAAATGGGGGGAAGTCATCATGCTGGAATCAATCATTAATCTGCTGTCGAGCGGCTCAGTCGACAGCCACACGCCACAAACTGCGGTTGCCGCAGTGCTGTGTGCGGCGCTGGTTGGGCTGTTCAGCTGAAGGTGTGCCGGATGGCGCTAACGCTTATCCGGCCTACAGATTATCGCGACGTGTAGGCCCGGTAAGCGTAGCGCCACCGGGCAACCCGGTTAAATGACGCGGGAGAACTGCTGCATGCGTGCTTTCTGGCGCAGATATGCATCAAAGCACATACAAATATTACGAATTAGCAGGCGCCCCTTCGGTGTAACCTGAATCCCATTCTCATCCACATCCACCAGCCCATCTTTCGCCAGTGGCGCCAGCAGTTTCAGGTCTTCAGCAAAATAGTCAGCGAAGTTCAGATCCCATTGCTGTTCCACGGCAGCATAGTCGAGGCGGAAGTTGCAGATCAAAAGCTTAATAACATCCCGACGAATGCAGTCGTCGCGGGTCAGCGTAATTCCGCGCCACAGTGCGTTACCTTGCTCGTCGACCTGCTGGTAATAGTGCTTCAGCTCTTTCTGGTTCTGCGCGTAGTTGTCGCCAATCATGCTAATGGCCGATACGCCCATCCCCAGTAAATCAGTATCGCCCTGGGTGGTATAACCCTGGAAATTACGATGCAGCACGCCTTTGCGTTGAGCAATGGCCAGTTCATCATCCGGGCGGGCAAAGTGATCCATGCCAATGAACTGATAGCCGGCGTCGGTCAGTGAAGAGATGGTCTCCTGCAGAATATCCAGCTTCTGCTGCGCGCTGGGCAGGTCAGCATCTTTGATCTTGCGCTGGGCTGCGAAAAGCGTTGGCAGATGCGCGTAGTTAAAGACGCTCAGACGGTCTGGATTCAGCTCAGACACGCGTTTCAGGGTGAAGGCGAAGCTTTCCGGCGTCTGTTTTGGCAGGCCATAAATCAGATCAATATTTGTAGAGGTAAAGCCAATCTCCCGCGCATGATTCAGTAGCGCAAAGATAAACGCCTCGTCCTGCTCACGGTTCACCAGGCGCTGAACTTCTTTGTTGAAGTCCTGCACCCCCATGCTCAGGCGGTTAAAACCTTCAGCGCGTAAATGATCGAGCACATCCAGCTCAATTTCGCGCGGATCAACTTCGATCGAGATTTCGGCATCATCGTTAAAGTTGAAGTTACCACGCAGCAGCGACATCAAACGGCTGATTTGCGCTTTATTTAAGTAAGTTGGCGTGCCGCCACCCCAGTGTAGCTGGCTGACATGCCGTCCAGAAAACAACGGTGCGCGGTGAATAATTTCTTGTTCCAGGGCATCGAGGTATTGATCGGCTTTATGCTGCTGACGGGTCACAATCTTATTGCAGCCACAGAAGTAACACAGTTTATGGCAGAACGGGATGTGAACGTATAACGAAAGTGGGCGCTCAGGATAACGCGCCACGGCGTGTAAAAACGCTTCTGCACCGTAGTCTTCAGAGAACTCCAGCGCGGTCGGGTACGAGGTATATCGTGGCCCGGAATAGTTATATTTCTGGATCAGGGCCAGGTCCCAGTCTATTAGCTGTTCAGACATGCTCACTCCTTCCGATGGCGTCTCTGGCGGGTACGGCGTACCGGCTTAACCCCAGTGCGGGTGCAAAGCCGGTTGCGCAGCCACTTCTGTCGCCGCGACAACCGCTGTAGTTTAACGAATAACCACACCAGATAACATATAACCGGAAGGGTTATAAGCAGGACGGGAAGACCCACGGTGTAAAACCGTTAGTTGCCACCTTTCAGCAGGCGCATCATGTCTTCCTGCTTTTCTTCCTCATCCTCTTCTTCCTCGTCATCGTAAGAAAGACCTAACTTTTGCATCAGCTCGTCGATGCGATCCAGTTTGGCATCAACCCAGGTCTGATCTTCTGTGCTCAGGGTTTCTCCGGCTTCAAGACGCTCCAGCAGCGCATCCAGGCGCTCATCCGTTTCCAGTAAATCCAACTCAGCCTGTGGTGAAAGCATAGGTTTCTCACTTTTCGGTTTGTGCTGTTTGGTGACTTTTTCGGTCACGCCCAATGGAATGGGGGTTTTGCTGCCAATACGAGGATCTTTTTGCTTATTTTGGTTTCCGCCACCAGATGCGCCTTCGCTACCGGACGCACGGCTACCTGCCGCATGACCACGGTGTTTTTTCTGGCGCTTACGGTCGCGAGCTTCCTGGTTAATTTCTTCGCGTGTTTTACGACGCGCTTTTGCAGGACCTTTACCGCGTGGTGTAGAAGTTGGTTTCATCATGATTCGTCTTTGGCTGTTTTATTCAGTATATAATTGCGCCGGAATCTAGCAGAAATAAAGAAAAAAGGCGACAGAGTAATCTGTCGCCTTTTTTCCTGACTCTCAACCCTTACGGGCTCTACAATCCCTGTTGGCTATCAACACACCCTGTTTTTCCCTTAGCCTCTAACATTCCGTGTTGTTTCCATTTCCTTTTACTAACGTCTCCGGACGTTTGTCTTCCTGACAATCCTGTGTCTTCGCCTCCTGGCGCTCCTGACCCTCATCCTGAGTCGCCTATCCTGTCAGCTTCCTCGCTATGGATGCTACTTTACCTTCTTAAGATAAACACACAAGTAAGCCAGGTAACAATTTCAACTTTTCAGAATTCAGCCCAAACGTAATATGCTGATTTACATGATCAATATTATTTTCTACTCTGTTTTCTCGCATAGATACTATCGGCAATGTCTCACAAAGTGCGAGGTTTTGACTTACACATCCCACTCGTCGAAAAACCAGCCTTTTGCTGGTGTTCAGGTATAATCGCTGCAAAGCCTTGATTGATGGAGACGACCACGTTGACTAACTTGAATTATCAACAGACGCATTTTGTGATGAGTGCGCCTGATATTCGCCATTTACCTTCTGATACGGGAATTGAAGTGGCTTTTGCTGGCCGTTCCAACGCAGGCAAATCCAGTGCACTAAATACCCTGACCAATCAAAAGAGTCTGGCGCGTACCTCTAAAACACCAGGCCGTACTCAGCTCATCAACCTGTTTGAAGTTGTGGATGGTAAACGCCTGGTCGATTTGCCAGGTTACGGCTATGCCGAAGTGCCGGAAGAGATGAAACGTAAATGGCAGCGCGCACTGGCCGAATACCTGGAAAAACGCCAGAGCCTGCAGGGTCTGGTGGTATTAATGGATATTCGTCACCCGCTAAAAGATCTCGACCAGCAGATGATCCTGTGGGCTGTTGAGAGCAACGTTCAGGTTCTGGTTCTACTGACTAAAGCAGATAAGCTGGCCAGTGGTGCCCGCAAAGCACAGCTGAATATGGTGCGTGAAGCCGTACTGGCATTTAACGGTGATGTGCAGGTAGAAGCATTTTCATCATTGAAGAAGCTGGGTGTGGACAAACTGCGTCAGAAGCTGGATAGCTGGTTTAGTGAGCTGGCACCGGTTGAAGAGATGCAGGACGGGGAGTAGCCCACGGTATTGCCGGATGGCGCCGCTGCGCGTCTTATCCGGCCTACAGCATGTACAAAACTTTTCTTTCGCACAATAAAAAACGCCCCAGTCATTACTGACTGGGGCGGCTAAAATATTCAGCCAAATCCGATTACGTGAAGTAAAAGGTCTGAAAGATAGAACATCTTACCTCTGTACCCTACGTGAATAACTTTACTCTTTTTTGAGCAGCTCAGAAAGCATTTTTTGTAATTTTTTTTCATTCCTTACATAGGGAATTCTAATGGACATCACAAAAAGTTCTATCTTATGTTGCTTAGTTACGAAAAAGAGCCGTTATTCAGTAAACCCTTAGTGCGCCTGATCCCAGTTTTCGCCACTACCGACTTCCACCAGCAATGGCACGTCAATCTGGGTCTCGTTTTCCATCAACTGATGGATCTTTTTCGAGACGCTTTCAAGGTCATCTTTGTGCACTTCGAACACCAGTTCATCGTGCACCTGCATGATCATGCGCACACGCGGCTGCTCGGTTTGCAGCCATCCGTCCACGGCAATCATCGCTCGCTTGATAATGTCTGCGGCAGTACCCTGCATCGGGGCGTTAATTGCCGCGCGTTCTGCACCTGCACGACGAGCACCATTACTGGATTTAATATCCGGTAAATAGAGACGGCGACCTTCCAGCGTTTCTACATAACCCTGCTCTTTCGCCTGCGCGCGGGTGCGTTCCATATATTCCAACACGCCTGGGTAGCGTTCGAAGTAGAGATCCATGTACTTCTGTGCTTCTTTACGCGGAATATTCAACTGGCGCGCCAGACCGAAAGCACTCATGCCATAGATCAGACCGAAGTTGATGGCTTTTGCGCTACGACGCTGTTCGCTGGTCACTGAATCCAGCGGTAAACCAAAAACTTCTGCCGCCGTTGCACGGTGAATATCTTTTCCTTCGGCAAACGCGGTAAGCAGGCCTTTATCGCGCGAGAGATGCGCCATAATACGCAGCTCGATCTGCGAGTAGTCCGCAGAGACAATCACGTAGTCTTCTGGCGCAATAAACGCCTGACGAATACGACGACCTTCATCATTACGTACCGGGATGTTTTGCAGGTTCGGATCGGTTGAAGACAAACGTCCGGTCGCCGTGACAGCCTGGTGATATGAGGTATGCACACGCCCGGTTTTTGGGTTGATCATCAACGGAAGCTTATCCGTGTAGGTCGACTTTAGTTTTGCTAACCCACGATATTCCAGGATAACTTTCGGCAACGGATAATCCAGCGCTAACTCTTCCAGCACCTCTTCCGACGTTGATGGCGCGCCGCCCGGCGTTTTCTTCAGCGGCTTAATACCTTGCTTTTCAAACAGGATAGTTTGCAACTGCTTGGTGGAAGAAAGGTTAAACGCTTCTCCGGCAATCTCGTGTGCTTTTTGCTCCAGCTCGCTCAAACGCAGCGTCAGCTCTTCTGAATGCTTGTGCAGAACAGCCGGATCGATTTTCACACCGTTGCGCTCAACGCGGGACAGAACCGGAACCAGCGGCATATCGATATTTTCAAAGACGTTCAGTGGCCCTTTATGCTGCTGTAATTCTGGCCACATTTTCAGATGCAGCTGTAGCGTAACGTCGGCGTCTTCCGCAGCGTAACGCCCGGCTTCTTCCAATGCTATCTGGTTAAAGGTCAGCTGGTTTTTGCCTTTTCCAGCGATCTCTTCAAAGGTGATGGTTTTATGTTTCAGCCAGCGGTCCGACAGGCTGTCCATATCGTGTCGGCCAGCGACGCTGTTAAGAATGTAGGATTCGAGCATGGTATCAAAGGTGATGCCACGCAGCTCGATGCCATAGTTTGCCAGGATACCGCGATCGTACTTCAGGTTCTGCCCAACTTTATGCGCGTTCTCATCTTCCAACAGTGGCTTCAGTAACGCCAGCGCACGATCACGAGAAATCTGATCGGGGGCATCCAGGTAATCATGAGCGACAGGAACATACGCAGCCATACCTGGTTCAATAGCAAAGGAGAGGCCAACCAGATTCGCGGAGATGTTATCCAGGCTGTCAGTTTCTGTATCAAAAGCAAAGACGGGGGCTTTTTTCAGCTTTGCAATCCACGCTTCCAGCGTTTCTTCGTCCAGAATCGTCACGTAATTATCGTACGAGAGAACCGTGGCTGGTTGCGCACGCGTTTCATCGACGACGATGGTTTCCTGCGGTTTTGCCGCCGGTTTTGTTCCTTTCGCCTGTAGCCATTTACCGGCTTCAACGTCGCTAACCCAACGCTTAAATTCATACTGTTTAAACAAGCCAAGCAGTTCTTCTGCTGCCGGCTGACGGACTTCCAGCTGCTCGCAGGTCAACTCCAGCTCAACATCCGTTTTGATGGTAGCCAGCTTATACGAGAGGTACGCCACCTCTTTGTTCTGCTCAAGCTTGCCCGCCATGGTTTTCGCACCACGGAAGGTCAGCCCCGCAATTTTGTCTGATTCAGCATAGAGAGTATCCAGCCCGCCCAGCCCCTGCAGCAGCGCCTGAGCCGTTTTTTCACCCACGCCAGGAACGCCCGGAATATTATCTGAGGAGTCACCCATCAGCGCCAGGAAATCAATGATCAGTTCAGGCGGAACACCGTACTTATTCACGACCTCATCCGGGCCGAGGATCGTATTAGTCATAGTGTTGATGAGGGTGATGTTCTGCGTCACCAGCTGAGCCATATCTTTATCGCCGGTGCTAATCAGCACCGGACGCCCCACCTTCTCTGCCTCACGTGCCAGCGTACCGATGACATCGTCCGCTTCCACGCCTGAAACAGCCAGCAATGGCAGCCCCATCGCTTTTACCATCGCATGCAGAGGTTCAATCTGCGCACGTAAATCGTCCGGCATTGGCGGGCGGTGCGACTTGTAGTGTTCGAATAATTCATCACGGAAGGTTTTACCCTTAGCGTCGAATACCACCGCCGCATGCGTAGGCTGATATTGCAGAATCAAGCTACGCAGCATGTTGAGGACGCCATACATCGCACCAGTAGGCTCTCCTGCGCTGTTCGTCAGCGGCGGGAACGCGTGGTATGCGCGATACAGGTAAGATGAACCGTCTACAAGGATAAGTGGGTTTTCTGGGATCTGAACCATAATGTCCGTGCCTGTTTATCAGATTATGGGTAAAGGATGCCACAGACGGGATGAAAACATGAGTTTTTCGCCGCATTTGTCGAAAAACTTTTGCAGATCTTCTGCGTTGCTCGCAAACACGGATGTGGATAACTTTGTGAATAAATAATTTTCAGCTCTTTAAATGTAGCAACAAAATTATCACTTCATAATATTTTTATATAAATTTCAAAACATTAGATAAAGACACAGCATTTTATTCCATTTTTACAGCTTATATCCTGATGTGGATAGATATTCCTGTTTTTTCTATCCAGGGAAGATCCATCATTTGGTTGGTTTTCTGATAAAATCAGCCCCTTGCGCCCCATTTAGCGCACTATCTATGGCTAACCTTTTGAATAATTTAATTATGACGAGAATACTCGCTGCGATAACGCTGTTGCTGAGTATCATATTGACCATATTGGTCACGATTTTTTGTTCTGTGCCGATCATCCTTGCGGGGGTTGTAAAACTCCTTTTGCCCATTCCTGTCGTCTGGCGCAAGGTTTCCGTGTTCTGTAATTTCATGATGTACTGCTGGTGTGAGGGTCTGGCGCTACTGCTGCACCTCAATCCACGACTGAAGTGGGATGTCGAAGGGCTGGAAGGTCTTAGCAAGAAAAACTGGTATCTGCTCATTTGTAACCATTACAGCTGGGCCGATATCGTTGTGCTTTGCGTTCTGTTCCGTAAGCACATCCCGATGAATAAATACTTCCTCAAGCAGCAGTTAGCCTGGGTACCCTTTATTGGCCTGGCCTGCTGGGCGCTGGATATGCCGTTTATGAAACGCTATTCGCGTGGCTACTTGCTCCGTCATCCGGAACGGCGCGGTAAAGATGTCGAAACTACACGTCGTTCCTGCGAGAAATTTCGCGCGCATCCGACAACCATTGTGAATTTTGTTGAAGGTTCACGGTTTACCAAAGAAAAACGCGAGCAAACCCGTTCACCCTATCAAAACCTGCTCCCTCCTAAGGCGGCCGGTATTGCGATGGCCTTGAATGTCCTGGGGTCACAGTTCGATAAAATGTTGAACGTCACGTTATGCTATCCGGAAAACAGCAGCCGACCGTTCTACGATATGCTGAGCGGTAAGTTAACGCGGATTGTCGTGCGGGTGAATCTGGAGCCAATCCATGAAGAGTTGCACGGTGATTACGTGAACGATAAGGGATTCAAGCGTCGGTTTCAGCTATGGCTAAACACACTGTGGAGTGAGAAAGACGCGCTGCTCGACGCGATTAAAGCCTCAAATAAAAAAGCCGGTCAGTGACCGGCTTTTCTTTTACTTCTGACCGACCAGATACTTCACGGTATCCGCATACTGCTGTACAAAGATATCCATGCTGCTGGTATCCATACCCTGCGGGTTTACCTGATATTTGCCATTCACGAACATCGCCGGAACGCCCTGCAGCTGCAAATCAGCCGCCGCTTTTTCCTGCTGCGCCACGAGTGATTTCACCACGAAGCTGTTCCATGCCGCATCGTAGTCTTCGCCTTTAATACCTGCGTCGACAAACACTTTGCGGATATCTGCAACAGATTGAACGGTCTGAGTTTTCTGAACCCCTTCAAACAGCGGAACAGTGACCTGATCTTCAACGCCCAGCGCCATAGCAACCGCCCATGCCTGCGTCAGATCTTTCCCCAAAGGCCCCAGAAATTCGACGTGGTACTTGGTCATCTTGGTGCCTTCCGGTAGCTTTTTCTTCACGTTATCAGACACGTGAAGCACTTCTTCAAACTGGTAGCAGTGCGGGCAGTAGAAGGAGAAAAACTCCAACACTTGCGGTTCACCTGCAACAGGCTTCTCCAGGGTGATGTATTGTTTGCCATCCTGGAACTGTGCTGCAGATGCGCTAAAAGCTAAAACCATACCAGCCAGCGCCAGCCATATTTTTTTCATGTTCACGTTTCTCCGATTAATACATTGGCGTTAATTGTAAGGGGGGCTCTTGCAGAATTTTTGCCTGCTCAATAAAGGTCGCGGTCTGACGGTGCCAGTAATCTTCCCCGGTTAACCACGGGAAGTTTTTTGGAAACGCAGGGTCAGCCCAACGTCGAATTAGCCAGGCAAGATAATAAACTAAACGCATAGCGCGTAAAGGTTCTATCAGTCCGATTTCAGAGATGTCGAACTCACTAAACTCTTCATAAGCCTCGATAATGGTTTCAAGCTGCATGCGTTGTTCAGCTTTATCGCCATTGAGGAGCATCCATAAATCCTGAATAGCCGGACCGTTGCGGGCATCATCTAAATCGACAAACATTGGGCCATCGCGCCACAGAATATTACCGGCATGACAATCACCGTGCAGGCGTAACGTAGTAAAACGCGTATGCCAGCGATCGGTAACGAGCGCGATCAGCGCATCCGTTGCCTTAAGGAAGGCCGCTTTTTGCCCTGATGGGATCAGCGGTGCGTGTTCAAAAACGTTACGCGGCTCAGTCAGGTATTCTTCAAGGCCAATCGTTGGGCGAAAGGCAAAAGTACGCTTGCAGCCGGTCTGATGCATACGCCCCAGATAGCGACCCACGGCCTCCATCTGATCGATGTTGTCGGCTTCAAACTGACGACCACCTACGCTGGGGAAGATCGCATAGTGAAAACCCTGATGGCTCAACAGCGTTTGACCATTCAGAACCAGAGGCGCAGCTACCGGGACTTCATCGCTCACCAGTTCCAGAGCAAACTGGTGTTCTTCCTGGATCTGATCGACAGACCAACGTTCAGGGCGATAAAACTTAACGACAAAGCGTCGACGGTCTTCGTCCTGGAATTGATAGACACGGTTTTCATAGCTGTTAAGCGGGGTAAGCCCGGAATCCACCCGGACCCCCTGCTCAAACAGGGCATCCATGATGGTATCCGGGTGTAGCGTCTGGAAATTAAAAGCGTTGTCGTTCATCCCATCATCCGGAAAATACTACGAATGATTCAGGATATCATTTCGCAGCGCTTTCGGTGGCGGCGATTACAAGCTTTTACTCTTTAATTACGCCACGTGCGCGGAGTAGTGCAGTTTTAAAATCTTCTTCATAATCTTTCTGAATACCTGGGATGACAGCGTCTTTCGCCGAGTCACGCATTTTCAGATGATAGATCAGAATGTCATCAGTTAAATCCGCCAGTTCGCCGTCAAAACCTGACTCTTGCGCCAGTTTCTGTAAAAATTGCATCAGGTTAAGATCGGGTTCCTTTTGCCAGGCCGGCTGGAGGAGTTCAATAACTTCATTCAGACGTTTACATTTCATGGTTGTGCTCCTTAGGCTCAATACGGATACGTTAGCAGGGTCAATCCCACATTAAAAGAGGCGATATCAGTGATTCTGGATAGTGCAATAACAGGGGTTGTGCTGGCAGGTGGTAAGGCCAGACGGATGGGTGGAACCGACAAAGGTCTGCTTGAGCTGGACGGTAAACCTCTTTGGCGACATGTGGCCGACATTCTCGCTTTGCAGGTCGAAACCGTGGTGGTTAATGCCAATCGCCACAGGGATATATACCAGCAAAGCGGCCTGAAAGTTATTCCTGATTCATTGGCCGATTTCCCTGGCCCACTGGCCGGGATGCTGTCGGTATTCCTGCAACAAACGGGGGAATGGTTTTTGTTCTGCCCGTGCGATATGCCCTATATTCCTCACGATCTGGTCGCTCGTTTAAAAGAGCAGCGCAAAGCTGCACCGGTTGTCTGGGTGCATGATGGTGAAAGAGATCATCCGACCATTGCGCTGATGCACCGCTCCATGCAGCCCTTACTGCAGGATTATCTTCAGTCCGGTGAAAGACGCGTTATGGTCTTTATGCGCCAGGCTGGCGGCCATGCCGTCGATTTCAGCGATCACAAAGATGCGTTCGTGAACGTGAACACCCCCGAAGAACTCGCAAAATGGCAGGAAAAATCATGATCCCATTACTCGCCATTGCAGCATGGAGCGGAACGGGAAAAACCACTCTGCTCAAAAAATTGATTCCGGAGCTACGTGCCAGAGGTATACGTCCCGGATTAATTAAGCATACTCATCACAATATGGATGTCGATAAACCCGGCAAAGATAGCTATGAGCTTCGTAAAGCGGGTGCTGCACAAACGCTAGTCGCCAGCCAGCAACGATGGGCGTTAATGGTAGAAACACCGGAAGAGCCAGAACTGGATTTAGCGTATCTGGTAAGCCGGATGGACGCTTCAACGTTGGATATGGTGTTGGTTGAGGGCTTTAAGCATGAACCTGTCGCTAAGATCGTGCTGTTTCGCGACGGTTGCGGGCACAGTCCTGAGGAATTGGCGATAGACGAATATGTTATCGCAGTTGCCAGTGATGTTCCGCTGGCGGTGGATGTGCCATTGTTAGATATCAACGATATAC